>DATHXE010000898.1:0-8728 GCA_035459845.1 Tepidisphaeraceae bacterium
AAATCTTCGTCGTCCGCCGGGCGGGCGGGCGGCGCGAGCTCTTCCGGCACCGGCACCCGCCCGCGCCCCTCGCGCGCGATCTCCGCCGCCACGTCCAGCGGCGCCGTCCCCACCAGGTTTTCCAGCTCGTCCAGTTCCTCCCGGCTCGCCCCGCGCGACGGCGAGCGCGGCGGCGCGGCGACCGGAGCGGCCGGCGTCACCGTCGGCTCGTCCGAGTGCACCGGGATCAAATCCGCGTCGTACGTCGCCTCCTGCTCGACCGGCTCGACGTCCGCCGCCGGCAGCTCGTCTTCCACCACGAACTCGTCCGCCGCGACCGCCGCGGCCGCCCCCGCGCCCACCGCCACCCCGCCCAAATCGAATTCGTCGTCGGTCGCCGGCCGAATCGCCCCCTCGCCCGCCGGCTCGAACCGCAGGTCCGTCTCACCGATCCGCACCACGTCCCCGAAGTTCAGCTCGTGCTGGTGGACCTTCTGCCCGTTCACGAACGTGCCCGTCCGCGATCCCAGGTCCCGCACGTACCGCTTCCCCGCGATCCCGAAGATCACCGCGTGCGCCGTCGAGACGCTCACCTCCATCAGCGACACGTCGCACGTCGGCCGCCGACCGATCAGCATCACCTTCTCGGCCACCGCCAGCGGCGCGTCCGCCCCGTCCACCACCAGGTCCGCATCGTGCCCCGCGTCGCGCTCCTCCGGCCCCTTCTTCGGCCCGTCCTTGTACTTGAACGTGAAGCTGCCGATCTTGAGCAGGTCGCGGTCCTTCAGCCACGCCTCGCGCACCTCCCGCCCGTTGACGTACACCTTCTCCCGGCTCGCCAGGTCGCGGATGTATACCCGCCCCTGGTTCGACAGGATCAGCGCGTGCGCCTTCGACACGTGCCGTGACAGCAGGTGCAGGTGCGCGTTGGAGCGCG
This sequence comes from Tepidisphaeraceae bacterium, assembly GCA_035459845.1. Classification (GTDB taxonomy): domain Bacteria; phylum Planctomycetota; class Phycisphaerae; order Tepidisphaerales; family Tepidisphaeraceae; genus DASPKW01. Next base: position 917 of record DATHXE010000898.1, read on the forward strand.
ACCCGACCAGCATCACCGTCTTGGCGAGCGAGATCGGCGGCTTGCCCGTGTGGTGGCCCAGGGGGATCAGCGCCGGCCAAGGGAGCGGCGGGGACTTCTTGCTGGAAGGTTGCTCAACTGCCATTCGACTGTCTCGCCTCGCAACGCCCCGTTCAATGCAAACACGAACCCGCTCCGCCGCGCGCCGACACCGTCACCGCGCCCCCCCCAATTCGCCCTCGTCTCCTCGCCGGCACGGGAACCGGCGAGTTTATCACAACACCCCCGCCGCCGACCTACAAAAACCCCTCGCGACACGACACTTACGCTATCGGACCTGTGCCGACTGTGCGGGCCATAACGCGCCGGCCAGCGCGGGTCAGTGCTTGAAGTGCCGCTCGCCCGTCAGCACCATCGCCGCGCCCGCCTGGTCCACGACCGCCAGGGTCTCCTGATCCCGTACGCTGCCACCCGGATGAATGATCGCCGTAATTCCCGCCTCGAGCAGCAACTTGGGCCCGTCCGGGAACGGGAAGAACGCGTCCGACCCGCAGACCGACCCCTTGGCGCGCTCGCCGGCCTTGGCGACCGCGATCCGCGCCGCGTTCACCCGGTCCTGCTGTCCCGCGCCGCCGCCCACCATCATCCCGCCCGAAACGAGCGAGATCGCGTTGCTTTTGAGGTGCTTGGCCGCCAGCCACGCCAGGCCCAGGTCCGTCCACTCCGCCGGCGTCGGCTGCCGCTTAGAAACGATCTTGAACTTCGACTGATCGAACCCGGTAAAGTCCCGCTGCTGCACGAGATACCCCCCGGCGATCACGTGCATGTGGTAATCGCCCGTAAACCCGCCGGCACCAAACCCCTGCACCGCCCCGACCTCCAGCAGCCGGACGTTTTTCCAGCGGGTCCGCAGCAGTTCCAGCGCATCGGCCGCAAAGCTCGGCGCTACGATCACTTCCAGCAGTTTGTCGATCGCCGTGATCGTCTGTGCACATGCCAGGTCGACCACCGTATTGAGCGCCACGATCCCGCCGAACGCCGCCAGCGGGTCACCTTCGTATGCCCGCTTGAAGGCCGTCGCCGCGTCTTCGCCGATCGCGTAACCGCAGGGCGTCGCATGCTTTACCACGCAAGCGGCCGGCGTCTTGAACTCCTTCACTGCCGCCAGCGCCGCATCCGCATCCAGCAGGTTGATGTAGCTTAACTCTTTGCCGTGCAGTTGCTTGGCGTACGCGACCGAGGCCTCTTTCGGCCGCACATCGACGTACAGCGCCGCCTTCTGGTGCGGGTTCTCCCCGTACCGCAACTCCTGCTGCTTTCGAAGGTTAATCGACAGCGTCGGGGGAAGCGATCCAACGACTTCAGTGCCACTGTTCTTCGATTCAACCTGCGTCGCGAGGTACTCCGCGATTTTCCCGTCGTACGCCGCGGTGTGCGCGAAGGCGCGCTGCGCCTGCTTCAGACGGTGCTTCCCACACGTCGAACCGGCGTGTTGGCGCAGGTCGCCCAGCACCTTTTCGTACCGCCCGGACTCGGTGACGACCAGGACGAACCGGTGGTTCTTCGCCGCCGACCGCACCATCGACGGCCCGCCGATGTCGATGTTCTCGATCGCCTCTTCGAACGTCACGTTCGGCTTCGAGATCGTCTGCTCGAACGGGTAGAGGTTGATGCAGACCAAATCGATCGGCTGAATCCCGTGCTCGTTGGCCGACTTCATGTGCTCGGCGTTGTCGCGCAGCGCCAGCAGCCCGCCGTGGATCTTCGGGTGCAGCGTCTTGACGCGCCCGTCCATCATCTCCGGAAACCCGGTCACCTGGCTGACGTCCGTCACGGTCAGCCCGGCGTCCCGGAGGAACTTGGCCGTCCCCCCGGTCGAGATCAGCTCGACGCCGAACTCTTTGACCAGCGCCGTGGCAAACTCGGCGAGGCCGGTCTTGTCGGAAACGGAAAGGAGCGCGCGCTTGACGGGGACGAGGTCGGACATAGGGCGAGGAAGGATACCCGCGGATGGGGGAGCGGTGAAGTCACACGGCACCCCCCGTTTAGCCGCGACCCAAAGGGCAAGCGACAGCGCCGCCCGAAGGGGAGCGCGGCGATAATGGCGCAACGCTTACCTCCGCGCGATGCGCGGGCCTGCAGGACCGCGTTGCCCGGCGCGACAAGCGGAGTAACGCCCTCCCTGCCGACCGCGATTTACCGTGTCCGACGCCGCCCGGACGTAAGACCTAATGCCTACGCACATTCGATTGACGGGCGCGTTCGAGATTGACTACGGTGGTGCGATGGTGAATCGGGCAGCAGTTGCCCGGCCCAACTCGGTCGCACGTTGTCGACCCATCGACACGCGCGACCCATCCCGCACGAGAGGTCCTGCCATGACGCACGCGCGACGCACCGTCGGTTTTGTTGCAATGCTGGCCGGAATGATTTTGACCGCCGGGGGGTCGGTCGGGTGCAAGGCCATGAACGGGGCCGAGGGGAGCTCGCCCGACCAGCAGCGGGACACGATCCAGGCCGAGGCGAAGAAGACGCTGGAGGACCTGTACGCGGCCAAGCCCGAGACCCGGGAGAAGGTGGCCAAGGCGGTCGGGTACGGGTACTTCAGCAACATGAACGTGAACCTGCTCGTGATGAGCACGGAGAACGGGTACGGGATGGTGCGCAACAACCAGACCGGCAAGGACACGTACATGAAGATGGGCGGGGCGGGCGTCGGGCTCGGGGCGGGCGTGAAGGACTACCGGGCGATCTTCATCTTCACCGATCCCGCGGTGCTCGCGCAGTTCGTGGAGAAGGGGTTCGACGCGAGCGGGTCGGCGGACGCCGCGGCCAAGGGCGGCGGCGAGGGTGGGGCGGCCAGCGTCGGCGCCAAGGTGGCGCCGGGCCTCGAGGTCTACCAGTTCACCCAGAAGGGGCTGGCACTGCAGGCCACGATCCAGGGGACCAAGTACTGGAAGGACGACAAGCTGAACGAGAAATGACCCCGTCGGCGCACGCGCTCTGACGCGCGCCTACGCCGTCACCGGTCGGGCGCCCAGCGCCCGCGCCAACGGGCACGCCAGCGGGTCCGGCGCCCGGCCGGTGCGGTACGCGTCGAGCAGGCGGTTGGAGCGGTCGGCCAGTTCCCGCCGCACCGCCCGGCGCTCGCCCTTGACCCGCGCGATCCGCATGTCGTCGTACGCCGTCGTCTGGTGGCGCATCCACGCGATCACCGCGGCCCGCGCCCGCTCCTCGACCGGGATCCGCTCCGTCCGCGCGACCGTCCCGCTCCCGACCGGCGTCGCGTGCGCCGTCACGGCAGCCGCGAGCCTGTCCGCCAGCGCGGCGTGGGCCGGGTGGAACCTCAGGAACGCCAGCACCGCGTCCTGGAACGTCCCGACGTACTCGGTCTGCTCTCGCTCGCGCCGCACCGCGGCGGCGGCCTGCTTCTTCGCGTACTGCGGCGTCGCCCGCTCGGCGTCCAGCGCCGCGCGCGCCGTCGCGATCGTCGCCGCCGGCGCCCACACGCCGCGCGAAAACATCTTCCGCCCGACCTTCTCCTGCACCGTCCACGTCGGCCCCGCCGCCTTCACCCGCCGCGTCAGCCCCGCATCCCCCGGCGGAAGGCAGGCCCAGTCTTTGGGCGGCGTGAGGACCTGCCCGTCCGGGGCGTGGAATGAGGTTGGCGTGGGACCGGGCGACAGGACGCGGGATTGGGTGGGCATGGGGGAGGGGAGTGTCGGGACGTCGGGAGAAATGTCAAAAGATCTCGTGCGTCCTCGGTATAATCGCATCATGAGCATCGATTCCGACCTCGCCACGAAAGTGTTCTCGTTGCCCGCCAACGACCGGGCGGAATTGGCCAAGCAACTGATCGATAGCCTGGAGCCGGAATCGGACGAACCGGACCCCGACGCCGACCGGTTGTGGGTGGAAGAAATCAACCGCAGGATCGCAGACTTGGACAGCGGCCGGGCGGAGACGGTCCCGTGGGAAACCGCCTTGGCGAACGTTCGCGAATCGCTCCGCCAGCGGCGCGAGGGTCGGTCGTGAGACCGGCATTTCATCGCGACGCCGAGCGAGAATTAGCCGACGCCGCCCAGTGGTATGACGACCAATTGCCGGGACTGGGAGACCGATTTGTGGCGGCCGTCGAAAGCGCGACCGCATTGATTGCCAGGCACCCGGTTCTCTTCCCGATCATTCCCGGCACCGGCGACGCCAGACGCGTGTTGGTTGATCGTTTTCCGTATCAAGTCGTGTATCGGATGACCCAGGGGGAGTTCACGATCATCGCCATCGCGCATGTCCGGCGCCGCACTCTCTATTGGCGGAAACGATAGGTTCGCGGTGCGGGCGAGCCAGTTTTGAGCACCACCCACGCCGACTCCTGTGGAGTCGGATCGACCGCGCAGCGGTCGGTCGAGCGCCGTTTCCCGATTGGAACGGTCCTCGCGGAACCGATCCGACCCTACAGCAGTCGACGTGCGACCCTCACGCCTTCCCCGGTGGCGCGGGCTCGTCCAAGTCGATATCCGGCACCCCCGGCGCCGCCCCCGGAATCGGCGGCAGCAGCGCCGCCACCGGCACCGGCGCCAGCAACTGCGCCGGCGGTGGCCCGTACCCCGGGTACGCCCCGTACGCCGGCGCCGGCACGAACATCGGCGGCCCGATCGCGTCCAGCTTCGCCGCCATCGACTCGTACGACTCGGGGATGACCCACCCGCACTCCGGGCACGCGCGCGTCGCCCCGCGCAGGTCGTACCCGCAGTGGCCGCACAGGCGCCGTTGCACGCGGCGCGACTTCCGCCACCGCTTGCGCCGCCAGGTCAGGCTCTTGACGCCCCAGTAACTCATCAGCGCGACGACCAACCCGAGGACGCCGATCGCGACCGACTCGCCGGACCACTCGGGGCCGTCCATGTACCGGGCGTTCTCGATCACCCGCCGGGCGCGCGTGGCGAGCGGCCACGCGGCGAGCAGGGCGAGTCCGAAACAGACGACCGCCGCGGCGACGTCCTCGACGCGCAGCCGCGGGGGCTTGGGCGGCGGCGCGGCAGGCGGGGCCGCGGGAACGTCGGGCGGCGGCGTGGCGCCCGCGAGCGACGCGAGGTAGGCCGCGGCGACGGCCGGGTCGTCGGGCGGCGCCTCGACCGCCAGGGCGTCGAACGGGGTGGGCTCGGCGGCAGGCGCGGCCGGATCGTCCGCCGGCGCGGCGGCGGCGCTCTCCTCGGGCGCCATAAGCGCGGCTTGCGGCGCTGGGGGCATATCCTCCGTACGCTTGGCGTCCGCCTCCGGATTCATGACGACATTATATCGCGCCCCGCCCCGAGCCGCGCCCGCAGCATGTCGACCACCGCCCGCGCCGCGCTCGTCCGGTACCGCAGCAGGCTCCACGCCGCGCAGATCTCCCGCGTCGGGTCGTCCTTCGCCAGCGGGACGAACGCGCACCGCTGCCGGCCGACGCCCGCCGCGCCGCCGCCCGCGCCCCGCATCATCTCGGGCACGATCGACACGCCCAGCCCCGCCCCGACCATCCCGGCGATCGTCGCCAGCTGCGCCCCGCGCATGACCACCGCCGGGCTCAACCGCCGGCGGTCGCACACCTTCCGCACCTGCCCCGACAAACAGTGCATCTCGTGCAAAACCAGCAATCGCTCGCCCGCGAGTTGCTCCGGCGCGACCGACTTCGCCTTCGCCAACCGGTGCCGCGGGCCCACCATCAGCAGCAGCGGCTCGGTCGCGATCCGCTCGACGTGCACCGTCCGCCCGCCCGGGTGCGACGACAGGATCGCCACGTCCAGGTCCCCGCGCTCGACCATCTCGATCAGCCGGTCCGTCACGTCCTCGACGACCTGCGGGCGGACGTCGGGGTGCTTCCGCGCCAGCTCCGTGAGCAGCCCGGGCAACACGAACGGCGCGATGGTCGGTATGGCGCCCACCGACACCGGCCCGGCGACCTGCCCGTCGGTCTCACCCACGTGCCGCACGGCGTCGGCGAAGTGCGCCAGAATCAGCCGCGCGTGCGCGATCAACCGCTGCCCCGCCTGCGTCGGCACGACCCGCCGCGGCAACCGGTCGAACAGCGGCCGGCCGACGTCGGTCTCGAGCTTCTTGATCTGCTGCGACAGCGACGGCTGCGCGACGCCGAGCCGCGCCGCCGCCCGCGAAAAGCTGGCTTCTTCCGCGAGGGCGACGACGTAACGGAGGTGATGAAGATCCATGGGGGTCAGAGGACAGATGTCAGAGATCGGAAGTCAGAGGTCAGGAGACACCTCGTTTAGCCGCGACCCGGAGGGCAAGCGACAGCGCCGCCCGCAGGGGAGCGCGGTCGACGCCGCGCAATGCCGCGCGCGCGCTCCGCGCCGAGCGTCCACCGACTCCCCGCAACGCCTTTCCACTATAGCCTCTATCTATCCGCCGTTCAGATCAATGCATCGTCTCTATGAGGTCGACGCGTGCCGGGGACTGCGTCTTCAACGGCGCGGGACCAGTCGTCATACTGATTACATGCGAACCCCTCTCGCCGCGCTCCTCGTCCTCCTCGCGTCCGTCGCCGCTCACGCCGAGCCCCCGAAGGTCACCGCCGCCCGCTGCCCCGACGCCGGCGTCCAGCCGCAACTCGCGGCCGACGACGCAGGCCACCTGCACCTGGTCTACCTCAAGGGCCCCGACGCCGGCGCGGTCGACGTCGTGTACCGCCGCTCCGACGACGCCGGCCGCACCTGGTCCGCGCCGATCCGCGTCAACTCCCAGCCCGGCGCCGCCATCGCCGCCGGCACCGTCCGCGGCGCGCACCTCGCCTTGGGCGCCAACGGCCGCCCGCACGTCGCCTGGATGGGCTCGAAGGACTCGACCCCCAAGGGCCCCGGCGACTCCACCCCCCTGCTCTACGCCCGCCTCAACGACGCCGGCGACGCCTTCGAACCCCAGCGCAACCTGATCACCTCCCACCCCGGCCTCGACGGCGGCGGCTCCATCGCCGCCGGACCCGACGGCGCCGTCTATGTCGCCTGGCACGCCCCCACCCCCGGCCTCAAGGGCGAGGCCAACCGCGGCGTCTGGGTCGCCGTCAGCAAAGACCACGGCAAGACCTTCGCGCCCGAGACGCCCGCCCTCAAAGACTCCACCGGCGTCTGCGGGTGCTGCGGCATGCGCGTCGCCGTCGCCGCGGACGGCAAGCTCGTCACCCTGTACCGCGCCGCCAACGACCGCACGCGCGACATCTACGTCGTCGACTCCCCCGGCGGGTCGGCCGCGCCCGGCGCGAAGCTCAGCGACTGGCCCGCCAAGACCTGCCCGATGAGCACCGCCGCGCTCGTCCCCACCGCCGACGGCACCCTCGCCGCCTACGAACACGCCGGCGACGTCCGCCTGGCGCGCCTGAAGGACGGCCAACCCGCCGGCGACCCGGTCAGCCCGCCCGGCAACGCCATGAGCCGAAAGCACCCGACCCTCGCGGTCGCGAAAGACGGCACCATCCTCCTCGCCTGGGACGAAGGCACCGGCTGGAAAAAGGGCGGCACGATGAAGTGGCAGGCGTTCGACAAGACCCTCAAACCCATCCCCACCGCCACCGGCACCGGCCCCAACGAACCGGCGTGGAGCCTCCCCGCCGTCGCCGCGACCAAGGACGGGTTCGTGGTGTTGTATTGACCCTACTCCCGCGCCGGACGCGCGGTGGAATGCCCACGCCGACTCCTGTGGAGTCGGATTCGCACCGCAGGTGCGAGCGAACCGTTTCCCTTGCGATCGACGTTGTCCCGCGACGATCCCGCTGCGCGGGAATCCGACTCCACAGGAGTCGGCGTGTGGCATTGACGGCAGATTTCTCTGGCCCCCCGCGCCTCC
>DATHXE010000899.1:0-16320 GCA_035459845.1 Tepidisphaeraceae bacterium
AAAGTTCGAGCGCTTCCCGAAAATTCCCTACGCCCGCGACCACTACGCCTGGGAAGAGCTCTCCTTCGCCCCCGCCCTCCTCCGCCAGTTCAAACCCCACCACTTCGACGTCACCCTCACCTGCGGCTACCCCTGGTCCAACTGGCTCCTCCGCCGCGGCCGCCGCAAGACCGCCGCAGGTCACAAATCCCCCGCCCACGTCTTCGTCACACAGAACGGCGACTGGATGGTCCGCTCCCGCTCCGCCGAGTTCAAACACTTCGCCTGCGACGCCCTGATCTGCACCAACCCCGAGATCTACGACCGCCACAAGGACACCCACCACGCCGCCCTCATCCCCAACGGCGTCGACGTCGATCGTTTCCACCCGCCCGCGTCCGATAACGACCGCGCCGCGCGCGCCGCCACCCGCGCCGACCTCGGCGTGTCCGATAACGCCGCCCCCCTCGTCCTCGTCGTCGCCGCCCTCATCGGCTCCAAGCGCGTCCCCGACGCCGTCCGCTGCGCCTCCGCAATCCCCGGCGCATACTTGATTGTCGCCGGCGACGGCGAGCAGCGCGCCGAGGTCGACGCCCTCGGCCGCTCCCTCCTCCCCGGCCGCTTCCGCCGCCTCACCGTCCCCCGCGACCGCATGCCCGACCTCTACCGCGCCGCCGACGCCCTCCTCCACATGTCCACCGACGAGCCCTTCGGCAACATCTACATCGAAGCCCTCGCCACCGGCCTCCCCGTCGTCGCCCACGACACCCCCGTCACCCGCTGGATCACCGCCGGCCACGCCCACCTCGCCGACACCACCGACCCGCTCGCCGCCACCGCAGCCCTCGCCCGCGCTCTGTCCGATAACTCCCCCGCCGCCGCCACCACCCGCGCCGCCTCCGCCCGCGACCGCTTTTCCTGGGATTCAATCGCGTCGCAGTACTGCGCCTTCCTCCATGACACCCATCGCCGCAACTTCCGCACGAGTAACTAGCAACTAGCAACTCACAACCAGCAACTCCTCCACCCTTGCCTCCCCCGCAACTTTCGGTTCCAACACACACCCCCGTGAACGCCCCCGCCGCCCCAGAGCCCCCCGTCTCCGCCACCATCCCGGACTGGTCGCGCGAGCGCCCCCTTCCAGGCCAGCGCAAACAGCTCGCCCACCGCCTCCTCGCCGCCATCCGCGGTTATCAGCACTGGAACGCCCGCGGCGGCCTCCTCGCCGCCGTCATGAAGCGCCTCCACGTCCTCCGCCACCGCAAGTACTCCGCCCTCACCGGCGCAGACATCCCCCTCAACGCCCAGATCGCCGGCGGGCTGGCCCTCCCCCACCCCAACGGCATCGTCATCGCCCCGTTCGCCAAGGTCGGCCCGAACTGCCTCATTTTCCAGCAAGTCACGCTCGGGCACGGCGGCCCCAGGCCCGGCTTCCCCACCGTCGGCGGGCACGTCGACATCGGCGCCGGCGCCAAGATCCTCGGCGCCGTCACCATCGGCGACCACGCCAGGATCGGCGCCAACGCCGTCGTCCTCACCGACGTCCCACCCGGCGCAACCGCCGTCGGCATCCCCGCCAAGATCATCCTCCCCAAATCCACACCCCCGGCACAGGATTCCGCCTCAGCTATTCCCTGACCCTTCGCCTCCGGCCCGATTCGGGGCTAATCTTCACCCAGCCAAACCGCCGGCACCCGCGATGAACCTCCTCGAATCACAATGGCTCGGTCAGCGACTCGCGTCGATTCCCGACGACGAGCTCTTCCCCCTACTCAACGTCGGATCCTCCACCCTCGAGTTCCGCACGCGCACCCAGCCCTACATCCACCAGAACGTCTTCGCGCCCCTCCGCGCCCGCTCCGGCCAGGTCTACCATCTCGACATGAAGCCCGACCCGGGCGTCGACCTGGTGGGCGACCTCCTCGACCCCGCCTTCCTCGCCTCCCTCCGAAAGCTCACCGTCCGCTCGGCCATGGTCTCCAACCTGCTCGAGCACGTCACCGTCCGCGACGAGATCTGCAAAACCCTCCTCGACGTCATCCCCGACGGCGGCTACATCATCTGCTCCGGCCCCCACACCTACCCCTACCACGCCGACCCGATCGACACGATGTTCCGCCCGTCGATCGAGCAGATCCACGCCCACTTCCCCGGCACCACCGTCGTCGACAGCGCGATCATCGACTCGGGCAACTGGCGCCAGTGGAACGTCGCCGAGCGCGGCCGCCCCCTCGGCCGATCCCTCGCCCGACTCCTCGTCCCCTTCTACCGTCCGAAAAAGTGGCTCGAGCTCGCCCGCCAGAGCCCCTACATCCTCAAGCACATCAAGGCCTTCGCCGTCGTCCTCCGCAAGGGCGCCAAGGTCCCCACCGCAACCGCCCCGCGCTCGCCGATGAGCGCCACCGCCGCCGAGCGCTGATCCCGCACCCCGCCCCCGAGCTCAAAGGCCCTACTTAGCGGTCGCTCCGAAGGTGCACGTGACCGCCCGCCAACCTCCAGCTCTCGACACGCGCATACGTGTCCCTGCGGTACTCGCTTTCGGAAAGACCTCGTGCTGCGCACGACCCGCCCGCTAAAGCAGGCTCGCCGACCACTCCCCACCTCCCCATCCCCCCACCTCCCCACCTGTTCCTCCCTCCCCCGCACACCCACAGAATTTGTCAAACCCTCACGCCATCCCCCGATTCCCGCGCATAATCCCGGTACGCAACCCCGCGATCTTTTGGCCCCGGTGACCCCGTGACGTATCCTCATCCCCACATGCCCGCCGTCGGCCTGGTCGTCATCGGACGTAACGAAGGCGCGCGACTCGAGCGCTGCCTCGCGTCCGCCGCCCCGCACATCGGCCGCGCCGTCTACGTCGACTCCGGCTCCACCGACCACTCCGTCCCCATGGCCCGCGCCCGCGGCATCGACGTCGTCGAGCTCGACACGTCCGTCCCGTTCACCGCCGCCCGCGCCCGTAACGCCGGCTTCGCCCGCCTCCTCGAGATCGCCCCCGGCACCGAGCTCGTTCAGTTCGTCGACGGCGACTGCGAGATCCTCGACTCGTGGTGGGACTCCGCCGCCCGCCGCCTCCTCGACCGCCCCGAGCTCGCCATCGTCTGCGGGCGACGCCGCGAACGCTTCCCCGATGCCTCCGCCTACAACCGCCTCTGCGACGTCGAGTGGGACACCCCCGTCGGCCCCGCCGACGCGTGCGGTGGCGACTTCCTCTGCCGCGCCGTCGCCTTCCAACAGGTCCACGGCTTCGACCCCGCCTTCATCGCCGGCGAAGAGCCCGAGATGTGCTTCCGCCTCCGCGCCAAGGGCTGGCAGATCGAACGCCTCGACCTCGAGATGACGCTCCACGACGCCGCCATGACCTCCTGGCGCCAGTGGTGGAAGCGCGAGAAGCGCTCCGGCTACGCCGTCGCAGACGGCCGCGCCACCCACGGCCGCTCACCCGAGCGCTATCGCGTCAAGATGTACCGCTCCAACTACGCCTGGGGCCTGCTCCTCCCCCTCCTCGCCCTCGCGCCCGCTTGGTGGACGTACGGCCTGTCCGCCGTCCTCCTCCTGATGTACCCCCTCCAGTACCTCCGCCTCCGCCGCTCCCTCGCCCGCGGCCGAAACCTCTCTTCCGCCGACGCCAGCCTCTACGCCCGCTTCGTCCTCCTCGGCAAGTTCCCCCAGTCCGCCGGCCAACTTAAGTACACCCTCGACCACCTCCTCAAACGCCCCAAAGTCCTCATCGAATACAAAAGCGCCGAAGCCCCCCCTTCCACCACTCCGCCCGCTTCCGCCTTCTGACTTCTGGCTTCTCCCTACTGACTACCGGCTACTGACTACTGGCTACCTCCTTGCACATCGCCTACCTCATCAACCAGTACCCCCAAACCAGCCAGAGCTTCATCCGGCGCGAGATCGCCGCGCTCGAGGCACAGGGCTTCACCGTCGACCGGTACACGATCCGCACCTGGGACCAGCAGGTCGTCGACCCCGGCGACATCGCCGAAAAAGCCAAGGCCCGCGTAGTCCTCGGCGTCGGCGCGCTCGGCCTGCTCTTGGCCCTCCTCCGCACCGCCCTCACCCGCCCCCTTCGCTTCCTCAAGGCCCTCCGCCTCGCGTTCAAGCTGGGCAAGCGCGGCGAGCGCGGCCGCCTCTACCACCTCATCTACCTCGCCGAGGCCTGTGTCCTACTCCCCTGGCTCACCAAGTCCGGCGCGGCCCACGTCCACGCCCACTTCGGCACCAATTCCACTACCGTCGCCCTCCTCACCCGATCCCTCGGCGGCCCCCCCTACTCCTTCACCTGCCACGGCCCCGAAGAGTTCGACCGCCCCGCCGCCCTCAAGCTCGGGGACAAGATCGCCCACGCCGCCTTCGCCGTCGCCGTCAGCGAGTTCGGACGCTCCCAGCTCTTCCGCTGGTGCGGCCACGAGCACTGGCACAAGATCCACGTCATCCGCTGCGGCGTCGACGCCTCCTACCTCGACCCCGCCCTCGCGGCCGCGCGCCCGCCCGTTCCCGACGTCCCGCGCCTCGCCTGCGTCGGCCGGCTCGCCGAGCAGAAGGGCCAGCTCCTCCTCGTCCAGGCCGCCGGCCTGCTCGCAAAACGTGGGGTACATTGTGATCTCCTGCTCGTCGGTGACGGGCCCATGCGTCCGGAAATCGAACGCCTGATCAAGGCCTCCAGCTTGCAAGACCGCGTCACGATCACCGGCTGGGCCTCGAACCAACAGGTTCGCGACCACCTCCTCGGCGCTCGCGCGATGGTCTTACCCAGCTTCGCGGAAGGGTTGCCCGTCGTCGTGATGGAAGCCCTCGCCCTGGGTCGGCCTGTGGTCAGTACGTTCGTCGCCGGCATCCCCGAGTTGGTCGCGCCGGGCGCTTGTGGATATCTGGTCCCCGCGGGCTCGGTCGAACTGCTCGCCGACGCAATGGCCGAAGTTTTGAGGGCCGGCGTCGACGAATTGCGCGAGATGGGTCGCGAGGGCGTTCGGCGCGTCCGGGCCGCCCACGACGTGAGCACGGAAGCCGCTCGATTAGCAGACCTGTTCAGGCGACTGTCACAGTTGGAGCACCCCGAAGTACAAGCGTCGTCGCCCCCGCCGCCGGATGCAGCACAGAGCCTGGAGACCCAGGCACATGGGACGATGAGTGCCGAAATTGCAGCGACTCACACGAACTAAGCATCACTTATCAACAGCCCGTTTCGGAGTGCTCCAGCCCGGCCCGCTTCGCCCCAGATCAACATCCCCGGCGCGTAAAGCTGGGAAGCAACTCTGAATAATAACGATCCGACGACAGGCTTGCCCAAACTGACACAATTGAAAGCTAAAGCACAGCTTTTTTTCTTGAAATCGCACCGCGGGTGTTGAGAATCGACCCCGCTCTCTCCCTTCTCAGTGGGTTTTCAACGGGGAGTTGGCCTTGCAGTGGGTGAACATCTTAATTCTCGCCGTAACGGCGCTCCTCTTGGTGCCGGTCGCGGTCTTCTGCGCGGAGTGTCTCGCCGCGCTACTGCCCAGGCGCAAGAAGCCTGACGCAGCGGCGCCGCGTCCCCGCCTGGCGATCCTGATCCCCGCGCACAACGAGGAACTGGTGCTCCGCACCACCCTCGACTCGCTGATCCCCCAGGTCCGCGACGGCGACCGCCTTGTCGTCATCGCCGACAACTGCTCCGACTCCACCGCCGCCCTCGCCCGCGCCGCCGGCGTCGAGGTCATCGAACGATACGATTCCGTCCGTCGGGGCAAAGGCTACGCCCTCGATTTCGGCCTCCGCCACCTCGAGACCACCGGCGCCCCCGGCATCCTCGTCATGATGGACGCCGACTGCCACGCCCACCCCGGCTCCGTCGAGTCCCTCGCCGAGCAGGTCGTCCGCACCGGCCAGCCCGCCCAGGCCGTCTACCTCCTCGACCGCCCCACCCGCCCCGGCCCGCGAGACCTCGTCTCGGCCCTGGCGTTCATGGTCAAGAACCTCGTCCGACCCTCCGGCCTGGGCCGCATGGGCCTCCCCTGCCTCCTCACCGGCACCGGCATGGCCTTCCCCTGGGCCGTCATCCGCCGCGCCAAGCTCGCCTCCGGCAACATCGTCGAAGACATGCAGCTCGGCCTCGACCTGGCGCTCGCCGGTCACCCCCCGATGTTCTGCCAGGAGGCCCGCGTCACCGGCCGCCTCCCCGATCAGGCCGCCGCCGCCACCACCCAGCGCACCCGCTGGGAGCACGGCCACCTCCAGACCATGCTCACGCAGGTCCCCCGACTGGTGAAGGGGGCGCTCAAGCACCGCAAGGTCGCCGCCCTCGCCCTGGCGTTCGAGCTCTGCGTCCCCCCCCTCTCCCTGCTGATCATGATGGTGCTCGCCGCCGCCGGCGCCGCCACGCTCGCCGCCAAGTTCGGCGCGTCGTGGGTGTCGGCCAACCTGCTCCTCGGCGGGCTTGCCGCCTCCGCATTCTGCGTGTTCGCGACCTGGGCCAAGTTCGGCCGACACCAGCTCCCGCTCACGTCCCTGCTAGCCGCCCCGTTCTACGTCGCCTGGAAGATCCCCCTCTACTTCGCCTTCATCGTCAAGCCCCAGAAGGAATGGGTCCGCACCGACCGCGCCGCCGCCGACGACGACCGCCGCGACAACGACGACGACTTCGGCGGCATGCCCGCCAACGACGCATTCCCCGCGTTCGCTCAGCCCTCGGTCATCGACCTCGCGGGCGTCAACGTCCACGCCGTCACCGAAGTCCAGACCGTCCGCCAGATCCTCCACCGCTCCAACGCGGGGCGGGGCGGCGTGGTCGTCACCCCCAACCTCGACCACCTCCGCCGCTGCCGCAAGGACGCCGAGTTCGCCTCCCTCGTCGACAAGGCCGACCTCGTCGTCGCCGACGGCATGCCCCTCGTCTGGGCCTCCAAGCTCCAGGGCACCCCCCTGCCCGGCCGCGTCGCCGGCTCCGACCTGATCTCCTCCCTCTCCGCCGCCGCCGCCAAGGCCGGCAAGTCCCTCTTCCTCCTCGGCGGCGACCCCGGCACCGCCGACGCCGCCGCCAAGGTCCTTACCGCCCGCCACCCCGACATCCAGATCGCCGGCACCTTCTGCCCCGAGGTCGGCTTCGAAAAAGACCCCGCCAAGCTCGCCGCCCTCACCCGCGCCGTCATCGACGCGAGCCCGGACATCGTCTTCGTCGCCCTCGGCTCCCCCAAGCAGGAACGCCTGATCGAAGCCCTCCGCCACAAGCTGCCCTCGGCGTGGTGGCTCGGGGTCGGGATCTCCTTCTCGTTCCTCTGCGGCAACGTCAAACGCGCCCCCAAGTGGATGCGCAAGACCGGCCTCGAATGGATCCACCGCCTGACCCAGGAGCCCGGCCGGCTGTTCAAGCGGTATCTCGTGCACGGCGTTCCCTTCGCCGCCCGCCTGCTCGTCGGCTCGACGTTCAAGGGCCTGGGCCGCAAGTTCCGGCCCCGGCGTCAACTCACCGTCGACTCGGGCATGGGCACGTTCGCCGTCGATGTGCTCGATTCAGACGTTCGCCAGCCCGCTCGGCCGGCCAACCGAATCCCAACTGCCGCGGCCGAACCGGCTTCCCCCGATTCCCCAGTCGTCAAGACCGCTTCTGCCAGCGCCGCCGACGTGGTTTACCGATCTTTCCTGTCCGGCTTCGCCGCCGAGTTATTCGGCGGAGATCCGCACGCCCAAGGCATGCACCCGGTCGCCGGAAAGCCGCACTCGCCGCCGTCCAGTCTGCGCAACCTCAAGGCCATTCTGCTCTTAGGCGGATCCGTCCGCCCGAGCAAGCTGATCGCCGCCGTCGGCCGGTCGATTCTTGACCTGCCGATGGAAGATGGTTTTCCGCTCCTTAAGCACTGGCGCGACCAGGCCTTGCACCTCCGCGAGCTGATCGGCTGCGAGGCGCTCCCCGTCCGCGTGATGGTCGACCGCGCCTCCCCCGTTCCGACCCTGCCCGTCGCGGTCGACGGCGTGGTCGTGCAGGTCGAGCGCGATCTTTCCCCCTTCCGCGGCACCGGCGGATTGCTGCGGGATATTGCTGCCGAATACGCCGACGAAGATCTTCTCCTGGTCGGCACCGCCGCCCAGGCGCTCCTGTCGCCGCTGGCGGATCTGGCCGCCGCGCTGGCGGATCTTGAAGCGGACGTGAGCCTGATCGTTCACGCCGATGGCACGCCGTCGGGGCTGATGCTGGTTCGCTGCGGGGCGCTGCGGAAGATCGCCGCGTCCGGGTACGTGGACATGAAGGAGCAGGCGTTACCGCAGATCGCCAAAGACTTTACGGTATCACATCTGTACCAGGCGCACGCCACCGGACTCCCGATCCGGTCACTCGAGGAGTACATCTCCGCGGTGCAGCGGCGTTACCGCCTGGTGTCGGGCAAGCCGTTGCCCAACGACCCGTTCGCCGAGGATCGCCGGCCGACGTTTGCCATCGTCGAGCACGGCGCCACGATCGACCCGGGCGCTCGCGTTCACGATTCCGTGATCTTGCGGGGCGCGTTGGTAGACGACGGGGCGATGGTCGTTCGGTCGATCGTCTGTCCGGGGGGGATGCTCGCCGCCGGGGAAACCGCCGTCGACAGTTTAGTGATGAATGCGGAAGTGGCCGCGCGGTAAGATAGAGGTCATACTCCCATCTCGCGTGGGTGACCCGGCCGGGCGCTGACGGCGTCCGGGCGGTTGCGGTTTGATCGTCCGATAACGTGGCCTGGGGCTCGACTGATTTCGGGCTTCCGCCGCGCGACCGGCCGGTCGATACCCGGTAGGCGGAGCCTTCCGAATGTCATCCCGCAGGGGCGCGGCGTACGACCTGACGCAGACCGCGCTGCCAAGCCGGGTTCGGAGGGTCGAGCGACGACCCGGATCCGCGAGGTGCGGGGCGCACGTAGTCCGCGAATCACTGAACGTCCGACCGGTACGCGAGCAGCATTGATGTCGATGGCGAGCAGCCCAACTTCCGAAGTGACCGACGTGACCCCGGCCGTCGCGCGGCGCGAACTCGCGCCGTCGTCGCGGTCGCCGCTCGCGACGCTCCTGTGGCTGGCGCTGGCGGTCGTCGCGGTCGCCGTGCTGGCGCGCGGGTCGGCGTGGCTGGACTGGTGCGAGGTCGGGTCGAGCCTGGACCCCGAGTCGAGCCACATCTTCCTGGTCGTGCCGTTCGCGGCGGCGATCGTGTACGCCAACCGCTCGAAGCTCGCGGCCGTCCGCTGGCAACCGAGTTGGCTCGGGCCGGCGGTGATCGTGGCCGGTTATGCGATCGCGCGGTTCGGGTACTTCAATCAGAAACAGTCGGCGTTCCACTGCGGGTCGGTCGTGATGGCGATCGGCGCGGTCGTGAGCGTGCTCGGGCACGACGTGGTGCGCAAATTCTGGCCCGCGTTTTTGCTCCTGGGGTTCATGGTGCCGGTGCCGAACATGGTGCGCCTGCAGGTGGCGACGCCGCTGCAGAGCACGACGGCGGCGGTCGTGGCGCCGATCCTCGAGTTCTTCGGCGAGCCGGTCGGCCGTCAGGGCAACTCGCTCACCGTCAACGGCAAGCAGGTGCTGATCGTCGAGGCGTGCAACGGCCTGCGGATGGTCTGGACACTGATCCTGGTCTGCTGGCTGTTCGCCTTCATCACGCCCCTGCGGAACTGGGTGCGGTGGCTGGTGATCTTGATCAGCCCGGGCGTGGCGCTGGTGTGCAACGTGGTTCGGCTGATCCCGACGCTTTGGATGTACGGCCACTCGTCGAAGGAGAACGCGGAAAAGTTCCACGATTACGCCGGATGGGGAATGCTGTTCGTGGCGTTCATGTTGTTGATGTTCGTGATCAAGTTCATCGAGGCGTGCGGGGTAGAGGTGAGAGCTGAGGAAAAGGATGAAGGCTCGGCCAAGGATGAAGGCGGAAGGATGAAGGATGAAGGTGGAGCGCCGGCGTTGCGGCCGATGCCCTTGAACCTGATTCGGTTCCTGCCGGTCGCCGTGGCCGTCGTGATCCTGGGGTGCGTGTTGGGGTTTGCGCCGCTGCCGGTGGTGAAGGTGGGGGTTAATGAGTTTCACGAGCGGAGCCGCGCGGCGGTCGAGGCGCTGCCGCTGAAGGTGGGGACGTGGGCCGGGGTTCGGCAGGAGATGGAAGTTCGCGAGCGCGAGCTGCTGCAGCCGAACGCCGAGCGAACGATCAAGTACACGGACGCGCACTCGGAGCGGCAGGCGTATTTGGCGGTGGTGCAGGTGCCGGACGCGCGGCTGATGGCGGGGCACGCGCCGTCGAACTGCTACCCCGGGGCGGGCTGGACGATCGAGTCGGTCGAGGCGCGAAAGTTGACGGTCGGGGGCACGGACTTCGCGCCGCTGGCGTACTCGATGAACCGGCAGACGCCGCAGGGCGCGCAGCGGTGGGTCGTGTACGACTTCTTCATCTTCCCGGACGGGCGGGACGGGACGACGCTGGCGGAGATCGACCGGTTCGCCCAGGACTACCGCAAGCTGAAGTACGGGATCTGCCACGTGCAGGTGGTGACGTGGGACCCGCGCATGACGACTCAAGAACGTGATCAAGTCTTCTCGACTCTGGTGGGATCCGAGAGGTTTCGTGACATGGTCCGCGTGATGCGGACAGGGATGCCAAGATGAGCAGCAGCGACAATCAGATCACCCCGTTCGACGGCTACGGCGCGGACGCGCCCGACCCGGGCCAGATCGGCGCACTCGCGCGGGTCGGACCCGGCGGCGGGAACGGCCTGGGCCCGGTCACGTCCGGTGGCGGCAACGGGATGGGCATGGGCATTGGCGCCGCCGATCTCCCGGCCGGCGCGCCCCCGGGCATGGTCGCGCGCGTCCATACGGCCCTGCGCGGTCGGTACTGGATCGCGATCCTCCTGGGCGTGATTTTCGGCGGGACCGGCGCGTACTACGGGTATCGCAGCCAGGTGCCGGTGTTCCGCGGGGAGGCGATGATCCAGATCGCCCAGAACGTCAACCCGATCTACCGCGACGTCGGCGGCAGCACCGGGATGATGTCGAACTTCGAGGAGTACCTGCAGTCGCAGGCGATGATGATGACCACGCAGACGATCATCACGACCGCGATGCAGAGCGACCTCTGGAAGGAGACGAAACTGGGGGACGGCCCCGGCGTGCCGACGCTGGTCGCCAAGAACCTGTCCGTGGAGCACCCGTCGCGGACCGAGTTGATCCGCGTCTACTACGTGGACCCGGACAAGGACGTCGCCCGGTCGGTCGTCCGGGCGGTGGTCAAGGCCTACGTCGCATACTCGCGCGGGAAGACGAATCAGGAGGAGAGCAACCGGATCCAGAAGCTCCAGGACCGGAAGGCGTTCCTCGCCGGATTCATTGCCCGATTGGACAAGCAGATCCTCGACCTGGCGAACAAGTTCGGCACGCCGAACCTCGAGCAGATGGTCGAGGCGAAACTGAACGAGGAGTCGTCCCTCGAGAAGCGGAAGAACGAACTCGAGCTGGCGCTGGACGCGGCCAGGCGGAAGAAGAACGTCAAGGAGATGGTCGTCGACCTGAGCGAGAACCAGATCGCGATGATCGACCCGGTGATGCGCGGGATGCTGATGGAGCGCGAGGGCGCGATCAACCAGATCGCGCGGCTCGAAGCGATGGGCGTGCTCCCCGGGAACATCAAGATGAAGGAGCACATCGTCGTCCGCGACCAGCTCCAGCGGAAGGTCGAGCGGTACGCCGCCGAGTGGCGCGACATGCAGATGCGGCTGGCGGACGACCCGTCGCTCGCCGGCGGGGGCATCGGGCGCGTGGGCGGGCTGTCGGAGAAGGTGCTGACGGGCGAGGTCGAGTCGGTCCGCAAGAAGTACGAGCAGGTCAAGGAGGAGCGGACCGAGATCGGGCGGCACATGCTCACGATCCAGGACCTCCAGCGGCAGCGCGAGGACATGGTTAAGGAGAAGGGCGACGTCCAGCGGCGGATCGACACGCTCGAGATCGAGAGCATGAACGCCGGCCGGCTGTCGGTCCCGCAGGAAGGCGACGTCCCGATCACGCCGTTCAAGGACCGCCGCAAGCTGATGGGCCTGGCGGGCGCCGCCGGCGGGTTCGGCATCCCGGTCGTGTTCCTCGTACTCATCGGCCTGCTCGACCGGCGATACCGGTTCAGCGACGAGGCGAAGGTCGGCGGCGGGATGAGCAACGTCCCGCTCCTGGGCATCCTGCCCCGCCTGCCGGACAAGCTCACGGACCCCGAGCAGGCGGCCGTCGCGGCGCACTGCATCCACCAGATCCGCATCATGTTGCAGGTCGGGAGCAACCCCGAGAACCGCCGCGTGTTCATGATCACCAGCGCGTCCACCGGCGACGGCAAGACGAGCCTGACGATGGCGCTGGGCCTGTCGTTCGCGGCCTCGGGCAGCAAGACGCTCGTGATCGACTGCGACATGGTCGGCCAGGGCCTGACGCACCGGCTCAAGGCGCACAACGTCCCGGGCCTGATCGAGACCCTGCACCTGGGCACGCTCCGCGGCCACGTGCGCAAGACGGCGACCAAGGGCCTGTACGTGCTGCCGATCGGGAGCGCCGACGCCGTGCACGCGGGCATCCTGAGCCCGCAGAGCATCAAGCGGCTGCTGACGGCGTGCCGGGAGCACTTCGACATCATCATCATCGACACGGGCCCGGTGCTCGGGTCGCTCGAGGCGAGCGTGGTGGCGGCCGAGGCCGACGGGGTGATCATGGCGGTCGCCCGCGGGCAGCAGCAGCCGCTGGTCGACAAGGCGATCAAGCACACCCGGTCGATTGGCGCCAACCTGATGGGCATCGTCTTTAACCGGGCCGAGGACCGAGACTTCCAGCGGTCGGTGCCCAGCGCGTCGATCCGGTCGACGTCGTCGGCGAAGCCGGCGGAGGCGATGGTGATCCTGCCGGATAACGACGAGTCGAGCCGGTTCGGCCCTCTCGCCCGGTCGGTGGCGTCAAGTTTGCCGAGCAATAATCATTCGCACGGAGGCGCATGATTCGGGTATAAGCTTGTGCAGGTCGGACTTTCGCGCCCGACCGCGCCCCGTGGGTGGGGCGCGGTCGGGAACGTTGAAGAGACGTGTTTACGGGTCAATTTCGGTCGGAGGACGCGGTCACTGGAGTGACCGGGCCTCGTCCGGATCTTGGTTCGCGAATGCGTCCCGCGATCGGTCGACTTCAGTGGGTTGTTCGTTTCCGAAGGTTAGGGAAGAGATGACCATCACGACCGGACTGCCCGTCGCGCTGGCGCGACCGCGGGGAGGGTGGGCTACGCCCGCCGCCCCACCGCCGCCCGTGCCGACGATCTGGGGGCTCGATCCCGTGCAGTTGCACGACCGCTTCTGGGCCCACCGGGGGGTGCAGGTGGTTCGCCCGGGCGAGCGACAGCCGCTGAGCGACCGGGCCCAGTTGTTCCTGTTGACGGATGAGCGACTGCTGGCGACCGTGGATTCGGCCAAGGCGTTCGAGACGCTGTACTGGTCGAGCCCGGACCTGGTGTACGTCCGCGTCCGCGAGCGCTCCGAGCGGGGTTACAAGGAACGGGTGATCACGGACGACGACGACCGGTTCGTCCGGTTCGAGCGCGTGTACGACAAGCCGGTCCCGCGGCTGATGCGGGCGGCGTTCACGCCCAACCGGGACCTGGCGCGGGCGTGGCAGCGGGCGGCGAGCGCGGCGGCGGGGTGGCGGCGGCTGCGCGGGAGCGTGCCGCGGAAGCGGCGGTCGACCATGACCGTAGACGGCTCGGCCTACGACCGCACGAGCGGGCCGGATTTGGCTCGCATGGTGAAGGATTTGACGCGGATCTGGAACGGCCCCGGGGCCGCGGGCCCGGGGGCAGTGATCGGCCGGGCGCGCGAGGCCGGGCCGGGCGTATGGGCGGACACGACCGCGGACCTGCCGAAGACGACGCGGTGCGTCGGCCCGGCGTGGGTGGGCGCGGGGCGCACGGTGGACGCGGCCGAGTCGCTGATCGGGCCGGTGGTGCTGTGGGATCACCCGGCGAGCCGGCCGGTCGCGCCGGGCGTCGTGTGGCCCGAGCGGGTGCTGGTGGACCTGCCGAACCTGCACCTCCCGCGCGACCCGATGACCCGCCGGGCGGCGCGCGTGCACGCGGTTCTCAAACGCGGGTTCGACGTCGCCTTTTCGCTCTTCGCGATCGCGATGACGATCTGGCTCTACCCGCTGATCATGCTCGCGATCTGGATCGAGGATCGGGCGCCGATCTTCTTCTCACACAAGCGCGAGACGCGTGGCGGGCGGGAGTTCGGGTGCTTCAAGTTTCGGTCGATGTACCGCGACGCCGAGCGCCGCAAGCAGGAACTGCTCGCCAAGGGCCAGAACCAGTGCGACGGCCCGCAGTTCTTCATGGAGAACGACGTCCGCGTGACGAAGGTCGGCAAGTTCCTCCGCGCGACGCGGCTGGACGAGCTCCCGCAGTTCTTCAACGTGCTCCTGGGGCACATGTCGGTCGTCGGCCCGCGGCCCAGCCCGTTCAAGGAGAACCAGTTCTGCCCGGCGTGGCGCGAGGCGCGGCTGAGCGTCCGCCCGGGCATCACGGGCCTCTGGCAGATCAACCGGACGCGCATCGCCGGCCAGGACTTCCAGGAGTGGATCAAGTACGACATCGAGTACGTGGAGAACCAGAGCTTCAGCCTGGACATGCTGATCATCGCGCGGACGTTCTGGAGCTTCGCGGGGGGGTTGATGCCGAAGTTCGGGAGGAAGCGGAAGGATTAGTTTTGACGCGTAACCTCGGTGCCTGCCGCTTGCGGCTTAGCGACTGAGCACTGACTTCGATAGCAGGTACGACCCACGGGATCACCCCGTGGGTTCTTTTTTGGGGTGCCGTAAACTGCCTTGCCGGATTGTCTTTCGGATTGCCCATCATCACGCGCGGCACGGAAAACATGCGCGACACAGCCCCTCCAGCTTGACGTCCGATAAATCGGAGCACTGTTGAATTCGGTGAAAACGATTTGCGTCCGGGAATGACGCGAGTCATTCTACAGCAGTCGTTTTCGCCGATGGGTTGGGCTGGACACATGAATCACAACAAGATTTTGGGCTTCCCGGCGGACCGGGATGTGCGGCGGGGCAAGTTGCGGTACGCCATTTTGGCAGGCTTGCTGCTTGCCGCACCGTTGGCGATGGCCGAATCGAAGCCGCAGCAGGCGTCCACGACGCAGCCGACTTCGGCGAGCGGTGGCGGCGGGGGCGGTGGCGGCGCCATCCCCATGCTCGGCCTGATGGGCGCGGGCGGCGGCGGGGGCGGCGGGAGCGGTGACGCCGAGGCCGCGGGCGCCGTGGGCGGGGGCGGCGGCGGTGGTGGGGGCGGCTCCGGTGGTGGGGGTGGTGGCGGCGGCGAGGAAGGCATTGCCGACAAGGCTGCGGCGTTCGATTCGGCGGCGGCGCCCGGGCACGCCCCGGTGCCGGCGGCGGTCTGGATGGGCCTCGTCGCGGCGGGCGGGATCGGTGTGTGGGTGAAGAACCGCCGGAAGGTCAACGCGTAGCCTCGACATGTGATTCTGGCACAACCCCTTGGGGCCCGGCATTGACGTGCCGGGCTCTCTTTTTTGTTGACGAGAGTCTGTCGGGCCCGGTCACTGTAGTGACGCAGGCCTCTTGGCGGTGCGCGCGCGGGCGGTTGCGTCGGTATAAGGTGGCACTATGAGTCAACGTCTCGCCTGGTGGGCGCCGGTGGTGGTGGGTTTCCTGTGCGCGGCGGCGGGCGCGTCCGCACAGGCGCCGGCGAGTGCTCGAGATCTCGCGGTCAACGTCGACGGGATCGCGGACTGGATGACGTCGGCCGCGTACGTCGACGCGACGGCGTACTTCCGCCGGTGGGGCAAGGCCAACGCGGGGTGGGAGGAAGATCACGGGCTCAAGCTGTCGGCGGATAACCTCCCGCTGGGCGACGCGGACGCCGTCTCGCACTTGCGCGGGTATCCGGACGGGATTTACAAGCTGCGGTGGGAGGGCGGGGCGGAGGTGTCGGTGAGCGGATTTGCGCGCGTCGTGCCGGGGACGGTGAAGACGAGCGGGGAGGTGACCGAGGCGGACGTGGAGGTGCGGCACACGGGGCCGGACAATTTAGTGTCGCTGCAGGTGCGGAAGGTGGACCCGAAGCGGCCACTGAAGCGGGTCGAGCTGATCAGCCCGGGCTACGCGGATGCGAGCGGGGTGTTTCGGAGCGAGTTCGTCCGGCGGGTGCGGCCGTTCCCGACGATTCGGTTCATGGACTGGCAGCAGACGAACGGGAACCCGCTGAAGGAGTGGAAGGACCGCCCGCGGCCGGGCGGGTTCAATCGGACCGGCGCGAAAGGCGTGCCGGTGGAAGACATCGTGATGCTCGCGAACGTGACCCGGCGG
>DATHXE010000900.1:0-7637 GCA_035459845.1 Tepidisphaeraceae bacterium
CCGGTGGACGAGCCGGTCGCCGTGGTCGTCCCGTTCGAATAGGGTGGAGGCTGCGGGGCCGACCCGCCCGAGTCGGTCCCGCCGACGAAGTCCGACAGCGACATCGTCCGATCGCCCAGCGGGACGGTCGGATTGTCGGCGGGCGGGCGCGGTTGTTGGGGGTCGGCGGGAGACATGACGCGGCCGGGTGCAGTCTAGCCGGTCACGTCGGGCGAGTCACACGCAAATGCGGGGGCGCGGGGAGGGCGAGGCGCCTCGCCCTCCCGAGCACCTGCACTCACGGGGCCAGCAGCAGGTCCTTACCCGGCCCGTCCTCGAGCACGTCAAGCCCGGCGTTGCCGAACAGGGTATCGTCGCCATCGTTGCCGTACACCTGGTCGTCGCCCAGGCCGCCGATGAGCGAGTCGTCGCCGCCGGCCCCGATGAGCACGTCGTTCCCGGCCTCGCCGTCGACGGTGTCGCCGCCGGCCTGGCCGTAGATCCAGTCGTCCCCATCCCCGCCGAGAATCGAGTCGTTCCCGCGCCCCCCGTCGATCGTGTCGTCCCCGACCTCGCCCTGGATCTCGTCATCCCCGTTCCGCCCGGAAAGGACGTCGTCCCCGTCGCCCCCGATGATCGTGTCGAAGATCAGCCCGCCCGAAATCGAGTCGTTGCCGGTGCCACCGGCGAGCGTGCGGCCGCGCGGGACGGTGCCGTAGGTCTCGTCGATGATGATCGTGTCGTTCCCGCGGTTGCCGATCACGAGGAACGACGCGTAGTCTTCGACGCTCAGGATCGTGACCGCGCGGTTGATGCTGATCGCCAGCCAGTTCGAGTTCCGGCTGTCCAGCGAGACGACGATCTTGTCGTTGTTGCGCCCGCCCGAGATGTTCAGCACCTTCTGGTCGTCCACCCAGATGGCCGGAGTGTACGAGATGATGTTCGCGAGCAGCGTGCGCGGCTCGAGGCGGTCGATCTCGTATCGCGGGGCGGGGGTGGCGGGATTCGCGGGCATCGGGGTCTCCACACGGGGTGAACGACGGGCGGCCGACAAACGCCCACCGGTGCGCCGGGGAGGCGAGCGGGCGGAAGAAGGTCGCCGAGGCCTGTCCGGTGGTTTCGTCGGCCGCGTATGCCGCGGCGGCGACGACTCCCGCGACCCCGCCCGCGCCAGTCAGGCGCAAACGAGGCCGCACCCTCCCGGCAGGCCGGGCCGGCATCCTAACGGACACCCCGCGCCCGGGGCAAACTTTACGTGCGAAAACGACCACCCCACTGTAACCCGCGCACCACAACAGCGGCATGGTCACCTCCGGTGACCTTGTCTCCCGCCCCTTACTGGAAGCCCCGCGCGTTCACGATCGCGATCACGCTCGCGAACGTCGGCACGTACGAATTCCGACCGTTGTCAACCGACCCCCGGTCCGCGACCTCCCCATTGTCGTTCGGGTCGAAGTCGTCGTTCCCCGCCCCGCCGGTCAGCGTGTCGACATCACCCGGGTTGTCGGGGCCCTGGTTCAGGAAGTTGCCCGTGAGGATGTCGTCGCCCTCGTCGCCGAAGATGTTGTCGGACCCGAACAGCCCGTCGATGACGTCGTTGCCGAGCCCGCCGAACAGGTCGTCGTCCCCGCCGCACCCCTCGATCGAGTCGTTGCCGGCGTTCCCGAACACGATGTCGTTGCCGAGCCCGGCATGGACGTAGTCGTCGCCCGTTCCGGCGGAGATCGAGTCGTCGCCGTCGTCCCCGTACAACGTGTCGTCGTCGCCGTCGCCATTGATCGAGTCGTTGCCGGTGCCGCCCGAGACCACGTCGTTCCCGTCGCCGGCGACGATCGAGTCGTTCCCCTGCCGACCGGAAAGCGTGTCGTTGCCGACACCGCCCAGGATCGTGTCGTCGCCCCGCCCGCCGGAGATCAGGTCGTTCCCGGCCCCGCCGTCGATCGTGCGGGGGACGGCCAGCACGCCGCCGAACGTGTCGTCGATGACGAACTGGTCGTCCCCGTTATTGAGCTGGACCACGATCGACTTGACCGCGGACGCGGCGAACGTCGTCAGTACGGCGGCCACGTTCTTGCGCTTCTCGCTGATGATCACCTCCGTCGGGTCGGTCGTGCTCTTGGAAATCACGACGTTCTCGAACAGGTTGGTGCCGATAACGGAAAGCGTGCCGCCGGCGGACAGCGAGACGGTCAGCAGCCGGCGGGGCTCGAGCGATTCGAACGGAGAGGGCTTGTACATGGCGAGTGCTCCTGGACGCATTAGGGCGGGATAATTCGCGTAAATCTGGGGCGCGGCGCGGCGGAATACGGCCGTTAATCGCGCCGATTCCTACCATCGTCCTATTCGCGCGCGAACTGAGGCGAACCTGGGAGAAGTTCGTGGAACGGACGGGTGCGGATGATTGCTCTGCGGGTAACACCATGCCGTTCGCGGCTTCGCACTTCGCGATGTCCGAGCACGCCGTTCTTCCCCGATCCGTTAAGACCCCGCCGCTTTGCGACCCCGCCTCCGGTCCCTATGATCAGACCCCTATGAAGCCCCGCACGCTCGTCCTCCGCACCGCCGGCGTCAACTGTGACCGCGAGACCGCCCACGCCTTCGAACTCGCCGGCGCACAGCCCGCCTTCCGCCACGTGAACGAGCTCCTCGCCAAACCGGCCCTCATGGACGAGTTCCAGATCCTCGCCGTCCCCGGCGGCTTCTCCTACGGCGACGACATCGCCGCCGGCCGCATCTTCGCCAACCAGATCCGCCACCACCTCGCCGAAGCCTTCGACCGCTTCATCGCCGCCCACAAGCCGATCATCGGCGTCTGCAACGGCTTCCAGGTCCTCGTCAAGACCGACCTCCTCCCCGGCAACCTGGCCGGCCGCGCCGGCCAGACCTGCACCCTCGCCCACAACAACTCCGGCCGCTTCATCGACCGCTGGGTGCACCTCGCCGGCAAGTCGCAAAAGTGCATCTGGACCCAGGGCATCGACCGCATCGAGCTCCCGATCGCCCACGGCGAGGGCAAGTTCGTGCCGGCCGACGACGCCGTCCGCCGCGCCCTCTGGGACAACGACCAGGTCGCCCTCGTCTACACCAGGCCCGACGGCGCCCCCGCCGCCGGCCAATCCCCCGACAACCCCAACGGCTCCACCGACGACATCGCCGGCGTCTGCGACGCCTCCGGCCTGGTCTTCGGCCTCATGCCCCACCCCGAACGCTTTGTCGACGCCATCCAACACCCCGCCTGGACCCGCCGCGGCAAACAAGGCGAAGGCGACGGCCTCCAGGTCTTCCGCAACGCGGTGAAGCACGTGACGAGCGCCGTCGGCGCGGGGGTCTGAGCGTCGCCATGAGGCCTGCGTCACTTCAGTGACCGGGCTCAACTCGCGCGGATTCCCCTGCTCTCGAAAAACTCCCGCACGATCGGCTCGACCGCCCGCCGAATCCCCGCATTCGCATACCCCGCCCACGCCACCCCGCTCGTCACGTCCATCGGCCCGTCCAGCGCCCCGCCCAACCCGTCCGTCAGCACCACCCCCGACTCCGTCGCGATCAGCGCCGCCGCGCAGTCGTACGGGTGACAACACAACCCCTCCCCCTGCCCCTGCACCGTGTAAAACAGCGGCCGCAGGTCCGCGACGAACCGGTCGTGCCCCACGATCAGCTCGTAAAACTGCCCGCCCGTCGAAATGTACTGGTCGTCGAACACCGCCGCCGCCCGCACGTCCGCCGGCCCGAGCAGCCGCGCGCAGATCGCCTCCATCAGCTCCGCCGCGAGTTGCTTCGTGCCGGGGAAGAAACTCGCGACGCTCGCGAACCCGTGCGCGATCGTCCCCGCGCGCGACGGCGCGATGTGAAGCGGATGGGAGGATGATGCGGTGGTTTGATGGGGGGCGAAAAGTGCTTCGCCGCTGCCTTGCGCCCCGCCCTTGGCCTCACCGCCCATCACACCATCCCCCCATCTCCCCACCCCCTCGCGCACACCTCGCACCCCTCGCCCCTTCACCGCCCACAGCACGTCCGACCACCCCATCTTGCTCGTCGGCAACTCCGTCATTACCGCGACCTCGATGTCCGCGAGCCGCGTCCCCGCCCCCATGTTCGGCGCAACCCCCGCCAGCGACCACGCGCTCCGCTTGTCGTACATCAGCCCGCGCGTCCCGTCGATCGGGTCCAAAATCACCCGCGCGACCGCGTCCCCCTCCGCCAACCCCGCCGGGAACGCCCGCCCCGTCTCCGGCTCCAGCCCCTCCGCGATCACGACCATCGGCAGCTCGCGCCCCCACGCCTCGCAGAACGCTTCGACCACCGGCTCGATCGCCGCGTCGATCCCGTAGATCGTGTCCGCCGACGACGTCCGCGCGACGTCCGCCGAGCCCGCGCCGCGCGAGGCCACCACCGCGTCGCGGATGCGCCGCTGGAGCTCACGAAGTCGGTCGACGAGGCGATCAGGATCGGGAAGGGGCACGCAGGGGAGGATATCAGACGGCGCGAGATAGCTGCAGGTCAACGACCTGCTGACGCGCTCGCTCGTCGAATTGAGACTGCCAACGAACGCACCTCGAACTGCCGCGCGTCGGCAACGCGGTGCGTCGCAGCTGACTCCCTCCCCCACACATCATCCCGCCCCCCCCCGGATGGTGTGCGATCGCGCCTCCCGCGCCGCAGCGGATCACTCCGCCCCGCCCGCCCCGAGCTCCTTCGCGATCTCCGCCGCCCGCTTGCCCGTCGGCGTGGCCGGGTACTTCTTCGCGATCGACGCCGCGAACTCCGCCACCGCCGGCCGCTGCTCGGCCCGCGCCCGCGACGCGCCCGTGTTCAGCTGCTCGTACATCTTCCGCGCCGCCAGCTCGTCCTTCACGGCCTGCGTCGTCGCCAGCTTCTTCAGCGGGTCGGCGGCCTTCTTGCCCAGCTCTTCCCCCGCGAACACCGTCGCGATCCGCGTGAACAGGTCGAACGCCGCCGCCGGGTTCTCGCCCGCCGCCTCCTTGTCCGCCTCCGCCAGCCACCCCTCGCCCTCCGCCTTGATCACGTCGTACAACTTCTTCGCCGAGTCCGCGACCTCCTTCTTCGAGTTCTTCAGCCACGGCTTGAGCAGCCGCACGCCCTCGGCGTACTGCCCCCACTCGAGCATCTCGATCGCCGGCATCAGCTTCGCGTCGTACCCGCCGTCCTTGTACTTCCACTTCGCCTGCG
Source organism: Tepidisphaeraceae bacterium (assembly GCA_035459845.1). Lineage (GTDB taxonomy): Bacteria > Planctomycetota > Phycisphaerae > Tepidisphaerales > Tepidisphaeraceae > DASPKW01. The sequence goes on from DATHXE010000900.1 coordinate 5,167, forward strand.
CCACGACCTTCTTGATGTCCGCCGGCTCGAACGAGTACGAGACGATCCGCCCGCTCGGGTCGATCACCCGGAACTGCCAGATGTTCCGCAGCGAGATCTCGAACCCGTACCGCTTCTCCATCAACGACAAGTTGTCCGCGAAGATCGGCATCGCGAGCTTGGTCGTCGCCGCGTACGTCTTGGCATCCTGGATCGAGTCCCCCGCCGCCACCGCGATGAACCGCACCGGCTGGCCCTTGAACTCCTCGACCACCTTGTTCCGGTTCGGGATCTCCCCCCGGCACCGCGGGCAGTCCTGCTCGTAGAAGAACAGGACGATCGCCTTGCCCTCCAGGTCCTTCAGCGAGTACGCCCGCCCGTCGATGAAATACCCGGGCGGAAAATCCGGCGCGTCCGCGGCCGACACCGACGACGCACAACCGACCAACACGACCAGCGCGGCGATCCAACGAGACATGCACGCCTCCTTCGAAAGGGGTGGGATCCGCAAGTGTAAGCGATCCCACGGGGCCGATACAGCAAAATCCGCCCGCGCCGCGCGACGCGCCACCCGCGCCCCTTTTAGCCGCCGGGCTTGCCCAGCGCGTCCAGCGGCGCCCACATCCCTCGCCGGCGCCTCTCCAAACACCCCCTCGCCCGCTCCGCGCGTCGCACCAACGCGAACGGGCCGCCCCCCACAAAGGAAGGCGGCCCGCCACACGACCGCAGAGCCACGCTCAACCCGCCGAACGGACCGCCGGCGCTTCCACCGGTCCGCCGGTCCCGCACTCCGGGCACCGCGCGCCTGGCGCGTGGCCGCGGAGGTCGTAACCGCACGTCAGGCACATCCCGAAGCACGCCTGGCGAAGCCGCCGCTGCCAGCGCACCACGAGAACGGTGGGAAGCACCGCGGCGAGCACCACGACCACCCACAGGGGGAACACGACCCGTCGCGACCCGATGGATACGGTGCCGGACGTCCGCTCGTGCACCTCCCGCCGGAACGCGGTCAACCCGCCGGGGCGGCCCCAGTCAACTACGGACGACAACGGTTCCCGTCAGACGTTGAACTGGGTTGGCGACGGCTCGCGGCAGCCGTACGTTCCGACCTCGAATGTCCGGACCACTTCAACCCGCCCCGAGTGGATCAGGACCTGAGTGAAGCGAACGGGTTCCAGTGCTTGGCGCTCCAACGTGTGAAACGCGTACCACTGGCACCAATAGCTGTCGACCCACAGCGCGGCGGCGATCATCGCCACAATGACGAGCGTCACGTTCACGAACAGGACGAGGCTTCGTAGGACGGCCTTCATGGCGCTACTTCTTCTGGTACGCGATGGTAGTGGGAAAGAAAAATGGGACTGGATCCGTTCGTACATCTCGGCAACTCCTAAACCCGACCAGATGCAACGGGCCCCCCCGTACGGGGAGGCGGCCCGCCATGAAGATCCAGTCTGAGTCTTCTCGTCCGGTCGGAGTTGGTGAACGTCACGTGAATGACCCTCGCGGCGCTACCGTTTCCGATTCAAATCCCGCCAAATCCTCTGCGATTCTGCCCCGCCAGCCCGCTCTCGTGCGCCGGCGTCGCAACCCCTGTGGGACACCCCGCGTATGGGTGGACGCTCTTTGACATGCAGACCCCGAACGATCCGGCCGGCCCCAAAGTACCGAAAAGTACCGGAAGGTACCGTAAAATACCGCTTCGGAACCGGAAAGTACCGGTTTTCCCGCGTCGTCCGGTTCGCCCAACCCCCGACCCCGACGACGTTTAGACGCCAAAGGCTGCCGCAGCCCGTCCGCAAGACGCAAAAGCGCCCGAAGGCGCGGCGGCCATCGCCCGCTATCAAAAACCAGCTTTCGCGTACCGATCACCCCCCCTGCGCCGACTATCTTCCCGCGTTTGACACCGGTCAGGTGTTTTCGGCCCACCGGAAACTTGGACCGGGCGGCGTCGGCGGATTAAAGTGGCACACTCCCCCGGGGGCGGCGGTATCGCGAGGGAAATCCGCACGAACGCAGTGGGCCAATCGGGGCGGACGCGCGCGGGGAGGCCGCGCGGCGTCCGTGTCCTTCGGGGGCGGTCGTTGGAGTGCAGTTATGGCGCAGCAGGGTCGTCAGTCGGTCGTCGGTTCGTCTCAGGTTCGCCGCGCGCGGCGCAAGGTCGCGTCCGCGGTCCGGCCCGTCGTCGACGCGCTCGAGTCGCGCCGCCTGCTCACGTCGGCCGTCAACGGCAGTAACGTACTGGTCGTCGACGCCACCACCGGCGACGACGCCATCTCCTTTTCCATCGACGCCGCCGACCTCGTCGTCACCCTCAACGGCGTCGAAGACGGCCGGTTCGACCTCGCCAGCCTGGCCGGCATCCAGGTCAACGCGCTGGACGGCAACGACGACGTCACCCTCCTCGGCCTGGCCCTCCCCGCCACGATCGACGGCGGCGACGGCAACGACACCCTCACCGGCGGCTCCGCGGCCGACACCATCGACGGCGG
>DATHXE010000901.1:0-2946 GCA_035459845.1 Tepidisphaeraceae bacterium
GAGTTCGTCGAGAAGGACGAGCGCCTCCTCACCACCGGCTACGACCGCGCGATCCACGTCTGGAACATCAAGACCGGGAACAAGGCCAAGTCCTTTCAGGGACACGCGACCTTGATCGGCGAGCTCGCCGTCTCGCCCGACGGCCGCCGGTTCGCCACGCTCGGCGGCGACGCCGACGGCCAGCTCAAGCTCTGGGACTTCAAGGCCCAGTCGTCGGTGCGATGGTTCGGTGGCGGCGACATCGTCGACGTCTCTTCCGACGGAACCTGCGCCCTCAACAAGGGCGACAACAACGCGATCACCGTCATGGACCTGGCGACCGGCCTCCACCTCTTCGAGTGGCGCAAGCCGCGCAAGGCCTACGTCCCCGACTTCGGCAAGATGGCGTTCCGCGGCGGCCCCGGCACCGTCTGGGTCGACCACCTGTACAAGGAGCAGATCGACGTCTGGGACGTCGCCACCGCCCGCCAGACGGCGACCCTGACCGACCTGGGTCACTTCGGCGAGTTCTCGCCCGACGGCCGGCTGGCGGTCACGTACGCCAAGGGCCGCGCGGACCGCCGCCTGGTCGAGATCGACGCCCGCCGCACGATCTTCTCGATCCCCCGCGGGGAGATCTCGTTCTCCCGCGACGGCCGCCAACTGGCGACCTGGGACGAGCACGGCGAGCAGATCGACGTCCGCGACGCCGGCACCGGCGCCGTCACCCGCACGTTCGCGACCCCCCAGAGCATCTACGGTACATGGACGTCGTTCAGCGACGACTTCGCGCGCGTCGCGGTCGCCAACGGCGACGCCGGCGTGTCCGTCCGCGACACCCGCACCGGTCAGACCCTCTGCACCCTCACCGCCGTCGGCGAGGCCCAGTCGACCGCCACGATCTCCCCCGACGGCCGCTGGGTCTTCGCGATCAGCGCCGCCAACACCCTCCGCTGGTTCGACGCCGACACCGGCCGCGAGATCGGCCGCCACCAGTACCGCATGCCCGTCCACGTCCCGACCTTCGCCCCCGGCGGGCGGCGCGTCATCATCCGCGGCCAGGGCGACCGCGTCCTCGACTTCGCCCACCAGGCCGACCGCCGCGCCGTCCGCGCCCGCATCCCCGCCGCCCGCGCCGCCCTCGCCGCCAACCCCGACGACGCCCCCGCCCTGGCCACCCTCGGCCACTGGCACGCCCTCTGCGCCGCCGACGACTTCGCCATCCCCCTACTCGAAAAGGCCCGCGCCGCCGGCGCCGACTTCCCGCCCGAAGCCCTCGCCCGGTGCTACTGGCGCGTGGGCCGCGCCGCCGAGGCCAAGGCCGAGTTCACCCGCGCCGCCGCCCGAGCCAAATCCCCCGAGGAAAAGACTTACTTCGACCTCTGCGCCGCGTGTGTGGGCAGGTGCTGATCGAGCGACGCCTCACGTCGGGTGCCATGCTCAGACCCGGCGCGAACGGACGTAATTCTCGAAAGTGCCCGGCCGCCGGGGATGGGCATGCCGAACGCCGAGCGGCCGTCGACACCCGGCATGGCCATCCCCGCCGAATGCGCCCGTCCGCGAATCGGCCCGCTTGGCGGCGGGTCTGACCATGGCACCCGCGCTCACCGCTTCGCCCCTTCACCCGCAACTCGCAACTACTGCAAAAAGTAAGACTTCTTCAACGCCATCACCGCGTCCACCGTCCCGCTCTGCACCCGCTGCAGGTACGGCCCCAGCCCGCTCCCCGCCACCTCCGGCGGCTGCGTGTAGTGCAAATCAGACTGCAGCCGCCCCAGCACCGACTCGCACGCGTCCATCTCCGCCGGCTTGGTCAGCGCGTGGATCTGGCTGATCGCCCGATGTGCCTCGTGCGACGAAAAGCACACGCTCCGCGGGAAGTTCCGCTCCAGCAGCAAAAACGCCGCGATCCGATCCGGGTCGATGTCCCCCACGTTCCGTCGGAAGCTCTCCAATGCGCAGCACGACCGCACGATCGACAGCAAATGCGTGTTCCGCTCGCTCGACTCGATCGACTCCTGCACCTCGCGCAGGATCTCCAGCTTCACCTCCAGGATCCGGCACGTCACGTCGATCCGCTCGAGGTACTTCCCCAGTTCGCAGAACTGCACCACCTGCCCGTGCGGGAGCGTCTGCGCCGCCAGTCCCTGGAACAAAAACGACCCCGCCATCACCTGCTTGAGCAGGTCCACCGGCGACTCCTCGAACCGCCCGCTCACGTCGTCGCTCCGCAACGACCAGTACAGCGTGTTGAGGTTCTCCCACATCTCGCTCGAGATGTTCTCCCTAATCGACCGCGCGTTCTCCCTCGCCCGCGTGATGCACGACAGCATCGAGTTCGGGTTCCCCAGGTCGAACGTCATGTACTGCGCGATCCGACCGACCAGCGACTCGCGCGGCGACGCCATGACCGTCCGCGCCTCCGGCGTCGAGTCCACCAGGAAGATCCGCGGGCAGCTCGACCAGAACTGCCGCTCGACCTCCTCCGAGACGTCCCCCACGTCCAGCAGCGAGTTGATGTTGATCGTCAGCACCCGGGCCACGTGTTCGGCCCGCTCGACGTACCGCGACATCCAGAACGCCGACTCGGCCACACGAGAGAGCAGCGGGCGAGGCGGGCGGTTGACGATCGCGACGGGAACGATGGGGGGGGCGTCGATAGACATGAGGAGTCAGTTGTCAGTGGTCAATTGTCAGTTGTCAGAACGCGGGCCAAGCACGCCCAATGGGCAATCGGCAATCGGCAATCGGCAATCGGCAATCAATCCTCGAGCACCCACGTGTCCTTCGACCCCCCGCCCTGCGAGCTGTTCACCACCAGCGACCCGCGCCGCAGCGCGACGCGCGTGAGCCCGCCCGGCATCACCACGACCTTTTCGCCATACAAGATGTACGGCCGCAGGTCCACGCGCCTTCCCTCCAAATGCGGCTCGTGCGACGCCGACCCCACCGCCGCCGCGCTCGCGG
>DATHXE010000902.1:0-5350 GCA_035459845.1 Tepidisphaeraceae bacterium
GCGGCCCGCACCCCGGCCCGCGCGTCATTGATCTGGGGTCCGTCCTCCGACCGCGTCGAAGGGCGCAACTCAAACCACTGCCGTGCGAGACCGGCCCGGGCCCGCTATGAGCGCGTCCGCCGAACCGGGCCTAAGTGCCGCGGGTCGACCGACGCCTGTTTTTTCCGAAACACTTCTTCCAACAGGGCCGCCGCGTCCGAAGACCCGGCATCGCCCTGACTTATACGCCGAATTTCGGCAATTTGTTTCTGTAGTTCCTGACGCCGGCGATCCTCATCGAACATGCCCATCGCTCCGGCGAGCGTTGCGTCGACGTCCGCCAAGGCCTCCGCGGCCTCCAGCAGTTCGATCGCCAGCGATTTCAAATCATCGTTCAGAGTCCCCAAAAGCTCGCTAAATACCGGCTCGCCCTCGTCCCGTTGATGTCCCCAGTACGCGTCGGCAAGCCGCCGCCGGGCGGCGTCAACGAACGTTTCGGGGTGGACGGTCATCTGCACCTGCTGCCACCGGTTGGGCTCCCGTAGCAGTATGCCCAAGATTTGGAGTTCGGCCACTTCTCGGGCGTGGGCGACGTTTTCCGCAGGACTTTGCACCGCGGGTGTCGGGGTTTCCACCGCGGGTTGAGGTCGGGCGACCGAGGAATCTGCACTACGCCGCGGCAGCCCGGTGGGTTTGGCCGGTTTCCGGAATCGCCGGTGCAGGTCGTCCAGCGGCATCTCGGTCAGACGGCTGATCCGCGAGAGCACCGCGCCCCAGCGCATGTCGTCAACGGGGCCGGCCCCGCGCGCCTGGGCGAGCAGGTCGAGATACGCCGTCACCGCCTTTTGCTGACTGGTGACGTCCCCGCCGGACGCGTTCATCCGCCTCGCGAGTTGGTCCCACTTGAACGTGAGCACGTCCTTGGCGGCGCCGATCACGTCGCGGTCGAACGCCTCGGCCCCGAACTTGATGAAGTACTCGTCCGGGTCCAGGCCTTCGGGCAGGGCCGCGATCGCGATCTCGACGTCCTGGGTCAGGAACAGCTCGACGACGCGGTCGGCCGCCATGTCGCCGGCGGAGTCGGCGTCGAACAGCAGGACGATCTTGCCGGCGAACCGGCGGAGCACGTTGACGTGCTGCTCGGTCATCGCCGTGCCCAGGACGGACACGACGTTGCTCGCGCCGTACTGGTGGGCCATGACGACGTCGGTGTAGCCCTCGACGACGACGGCGGTGCCGGTCTCGATCATCCGCTGGCGGGCGAAGTTCAGGCCGTACACCGTTCGGCCCTTGGAAAACAGGGGCGTTTCGGGGCTGTTGAGGTACTTGGCCGGGTCCTGAGAGGCCGGGACGACGCGCCCGCCGAACGCGATGATGCGGGCCTGCGCCTCCTCGAGGATCGGGAACATGATGCGGTTGCGGAACGTGTCATAGAACCCGCCGGCGCCGGTCTGGCGGGCCTTGGCAAGGCCGGCCTCGGCGAGTTTGTCGGGCGGGAACTTGCGCATGCCCGGCGACCGCAAAAGGCCGTCCCACGCGTCAGGGGCGAGGCCGACGCGGAACTGTTTCAGGGTTTGGTCGGTGAACCCGCGCTGGGCGAGGTACTGGCGGGCGGCGGCGCCGCGCTGGGGGTCCCAGAAGAGGCTTTCGAAGAACTGGCAGGCGGCCGAGTGGGCGTCGAACAGCATCTGCCGCTCGCCCGCCTTGGCGGCCGAGGCGCCGCGCTTGGGGAGGTCGATGCCGGCCTTGTCGGCCAGGATGCGCAGGGCCTCGATGAACTCGACGCGGTCGCGCTTGATGACGAAATCGATGGCATTGCCGCTGGCCTTGCACCCGAAACAATGGAAGAATTGGCGGGCCGGGCTGACGTGGAAGGAGGGGCTCTTTTCGGTGTGGAAGGGGCAGAGGCCGACGAAGTCCTTGCCGCGGCGCTTGAGCGCGACGGATTGCCCGATCAACTCGACGATGTCCGTCGAGTTGAGCACGAGCGACTTGTTATCGCCTTGGGCGACGGGCGATCCCACGCGTGTGCCTCTCTGCTCGACGACGCCGACGGGTCTGGACGCTGATCTGCGATTCACACCACCGACGGCCGCCGCCGAGGGCTATGACCGGCAAACGAAAATACGGGCGCAGACGCGCGCCCACCCCGGCGATCTCGAAAAACGCGATCAGTAAGTGTGCCCGGCGCGACGTCCTTGTCCGTGATCCGAACCGCTTAAGCCCTTGTCGTACATGGTTTAAGCGTCCGGCGGGCGCAGCCAAACGGTCAAATATAGCACCGTCCGGAAGGTCGGTCAAATCAACCTCCGGGCGTCAACTTCAAGTCTGGCGGGTCGTTTCGTGCCCTATTTTAGGCAGGCGGGGTCAAGTTTTCCCGGCGCGCTTTGCTTTGGCGAGCAGGTAGAGCTGCCAGGCGTGCCGGACGCGCCCCTCGAGGCCTTCTCCGGGGAGGCGCGGGGCCAGCGCTGGGGCGGCGTCGGCGGGGGGGAAGTTCCACGGGATGTGGCCGTCCTCAAGGCCCGAGACGGTCTGCAAGAGAACTTGGTTGCGCGTGAAGTTCGCGGACATGCGGTCGAGGAACTTGTCACGGCCGCCCGGGCCGATGGCCTCGACCGTCGCGAGCACGGGCGGGAGGCCGAAGTCGCTGGCGTAGCGCTTGTCGACGGCGGCGTCTTCGCCGAACCTGGCCTTGGCGGCCTCGACGAAGTCGGGGCGGAACGGGTCGCCCCGCGACGTGTACCAGCGGTGGTACGCGCCTTCGAGCTTGGGGAGCGCGGCGATGGATTTGGCGGCGCGCTCGCAGCGGATGAAGTACGGCCCGCCGCCGAGCACGAGGTAGACGCCCAGCGTCGTCTGGATCGCGTAGCGCGACGCGAGCGCGTCGGTCTGCTTCGGGAGGTCGGCGATCTTCTCGACCGGCGCCCCGGTGAGCGTGAACCCCGGCCCCCAGAGGTTGGCGCCGGCGGGGAGGATGTCCGGATTCTTGGCGCGGTCGAGGAACTCCATCGAGCGCTCGACGCTGCGGCGGTGGAGGCCGTCCCCGAGCACTTCGTAGGCGAGGAGCATGGCGAGGGTGGAATCGCGGAACTCCCGCGTGTCGAGGCGGACGAGACGCGTCTGCTTTGCGGGCGGCGCATCCGGCGGGTGCATGACGGGCCAGCCGCCGGTCTCGGCCTGCTGGCGGAAGAGCCAGGTGGCGGCGCGGGAGGCCGAGCGCGCGAGGGCCTCGTTGGCGGGGTCTTTCTCGTGCCCCTCGAGCAGGGCGAGGAGGAGGGCGAGGGCGGCGCGGGTGGGCCCGCGCTCGGGCAGGGCGGTGAGCGGGTCGCGCGACGTCGCGTTGGCCGCATTGAACAGGGGGCCGGCGGGGATGCGCCCCGAGGCGTGCTGGGCGGCGGTAATCCCGCGCGCGACGTCGCGTGCGGCCTGCGCGTACTTGGGTTCCTTCAGCAGGTCGCCGGCCCAGAGGAGCACGAGCCCGGCAGCGGGACCCTGGCCGGCGTCCATGGCGACGGGGACCGGGAGCTTGCGCTTGGGGTCGTCGACGACGTCGCCGGCGGCCCACGCAATGCCGTACGGGCGCTTGATCGCGGTGGCGAGGAGTTGGTCGCACTCGCGCGCGAGCTCGGCGGCGTAGTCGGGGGCGGGGGCGGCGAACGTGGGCGCCGCGCAGATCAGCAGGAGCAGCAGGGGGGCGCGCATGGGCGCAGTATACGCGGAGAGCGACCGCGACTCCCGGTAGCTGCAACGCAACGCGTTGCTGACGCGTTCCAATAGGTACGCTCGACTCGGGGGCGCGTCAGCAGGTCGTTGACCTGCAGCTAACGGTGGGTGCAGACTACTTCACCTCGATGACCAGCATCGTCACGTCGTCCTTGGGCTGCAGGCTGCCGGACTGGGCGTCGAGGCCGTCGGCGATTTCCCTAAGGAACTCTTCGGCGGGGAGATGGGCGCGGGCCTCGACGTGCTCGCGCCACTTGTGGGTGTCGCCGACGTCGTCGCCGCAGAAGCCGACCTCGATGCCGTCACTGTAGATCAGGACGCGGTCGCCGGGGGCGAGAACGGTGGAAGCGACGGTGAACGGTTCGTCCGGGAAGATGCCGAGCAGGGGGCCCTGGGCTTCGACGAACTCGATCTGATTCGAGCCGGCGCGGAGGACGGCGGGCGACGGGTGCCCGCCGCGGGCGAAGCGCATCTCGAGCGTGCGCGTGTCGATGATGCCGTAGAGCGCGGTGGCGTAGGTCGCCTGGGAGAGTTCCTGGTCGATGATGGACTGGTTGAGGCGGGCGAGGGTTTCGCCGGGGTCGAGGAGGCGATAGCCGCCGGCGAAGATCTCCTTGGTGACCAACGCCTTCTTGACGAACATGGTGAGCAACGCGGCGGGCATGCCGTGGCCGACGGCGTCGCAGATGAAGAACCCGACGTGGTGCTCGTCGAGGCGCATGACGTCGTACAGGTCGCCGCTGACGTACCCGGCGGGGCGGAAGAGGCTGTGGAAGTGGACGGGGCCGACTTGAGGCAGGGACTTGGGCAGGAAGTCCTGCTGGATGCGGGCGGCGAGGCGGAGTTCCTCGTCGATCCGCTGCATGTAGAAGAGGAGGGTCTCGTCGCGGCGGCGGAGGTGGTTGACCTCGAAGCTGAGCGCGTCGATTTCGGACTGGAGGGCGGCCATCTGCTCGCCGACGGAGACGATCAGGTTGGCGGCACCGTTGCGCGGCTTGGGGAGCGGCGAGAGCGACGCGGGCGAGGGCAGGTCGGTCGGTCCCCCGCCGACCGTGGCCGCGTCGTCCCGAACCAGTCGCATGGGAGCCATGTGCGCCTTCGATTCCGCGAGAGAGGTGCGTGCGCCCGCGTGGACGGGTGCTGCGGGCGCGACCGCGCGTGACGGATGTGCGGGGCGTCCCCTCTGTTCGTCGGTTGATGCGGGGGCGGACTTTACCGGGTATTGCGCGGATTGAGAGGGCGAGGCTCCGTCCGAACTGTTTCTGCGAACGCGCGGGGTGCCCCGCGGCTCGGACGGAGCCTCGCCCTCCCGAGGGTTATGCGACGAGGTTGAGTTGCGACCCGAGAGCGGAAGTTGAGGAATGCGGCCGGGCTGGGCGCGACGTGCCGAGCGCCGCACGAGCGCGCGCCACCTGGCCGACGGCGGTGTCGACCACCTCGGTCGCGAGACCGTCGGTGGCGCCCGCGAGCGTTCCCCCGCAGCGCAGGTCGCCGACGTGATAGGTCTGATCGTTTCGCCGGACGGTTCCGAGGCGGGCGGCGTCGGCGGCGGGGAGGGCGACCCCGCGCACGGCGGCCGTGCCGTCCAATAATTTCGCGCCGGCGTGCGTGGCGGAGGCGGCGACGCGGTCGACGTCGGCGAGGACGG
>DATHXE010000903.1:0-2138 GCA_035459845.1 Tepidisphaeraceae bacterium
GGCGTTCGAGCCGGGACAGGAGAGCCCGTTCGCGGGGCGGGCGGAGTTCTACGAGCTGCGGTTCGGCGACTACCTGATCGGGATGAACGCGAGCCGCGCGAAGACGTTCGAGGTAACCGCGCCGGCCGGGGTCGTGCGGGCGCAGGAGCTGACCTCGGGGAAGACGATCGACATCGGCGGCCCGGTTCGGGTGGGGCCGATGTCGACGGTCGTGCTGTACCTGGGGACGTAGCGGCGATGATCGTGGAGAAGACTTCGCTCCGCTAACGGTGCGCAGTGGCTTACACACGTGTCCACGGGTTTGGGGCGGGCGACACGACGGCGACTGGTACGGCGCGCGGCCGGGGATATGATTCCGCACCTATGCGCAAGACGCCCGCCCGCACCGTTCTGGCTTACGCCACCGCCGTCGTTTGTCTGTCGATCGCAGGGGCCACCGGCTTTGCTGCCGACGAGGCCGCCGATTCGGCCGCGGCCAACCCGGGCGGGCAGACGTGGCCGAAGCTCCCGATCCTGAAGGTGGACGAGAGCAAGGCGCCGGCGTTCAAGGAGGCCGAGGAGGCCGCCAAGGGCTTCCGGGTCCCCAAGAACCTCAAGCTCTCGCTCTTCGCGGCCGAGCCCCAGCTCGTGTCGCCGGTGGCGATCTCGGTGGACGAGAAGGGGCGGGTCTACGTCGTCGAGACGTTTCGCGCCTGGGGCAACGGCGGGATCGACATGCGGAAGTTCATGTGGTGGCTTGACCACGACCTGGCCGCCCGGACGGTGGAGGACCGCGTCGCGTGGAGCAAGAAGGTCTCGCCTTCGACGGCGAACAACCTGACGCTGGACTCGGACCGCCTGCGGTTGGTTGAGGACACGGACGGGGACGGCAAGGCGGACAAGTCGACGCTCATGCTCGACGGGTTCAACACGATCGAGTCGGGCGTCGCGGCGGGCGTGCTCGCGTGGCGTAGCTCGGTCTACTTCGCCAACATCCCGCACCTCTACCGCTTCGACGCGCCGACGGCGTCGGCGACGAAGGTCGAGAAGCCCGAGGAGCTGTCGGGCGGGATGGGCGTGCACTACCAGTTCATCGGGCACGACCTCCACGGCCTGGCGATGGGGCCGGACGGGAAGCTGTACTACTCGATCGGCGACCGAGGCGTGTCGTTTACGACCAAGGAGGGCAAAAAGCTCGACAATCCCGACTCGGGCGTCGTGTTCCGTTCGGACCCGGACGGCGCGAACCTGGAGATCGTCGCCACCGGCCTGCGCAACCCGCAGGAGCTCGCGTTCGACGACTACGGCAATTTGTTTACCGGCGATAACAACTGCGACCAGGGCGACAGCGCGCGGTGGGTGTACGTGGTCGAGGGGCTCGATGCGGGGTGGCGGGTGGGGTACCAGTTTGTGACCGAGCCGAACGCGGCGGGGATCTGGAACAGCGAGAAGATGTGGCACCTGGAGAACGACCACCCGGCCGCATGGTGCCTGCCGCCGGTGGGTCACGCGCCGCCGGGGCCGGCGGGGCTGGCGCACTACCCGGGCACGGGCTGGGGGGAGAAGTACCGGGACAAGTTTTTCCTGTGCGACTTCCGCGGGGGGACGAACTCTGGCGTGTGGGCGGTCGGGTTCAAGCCGAAGGGCGCGACGTTCGAGGTCGCGGACAAGCGGCAGTTCTTCTGGAACCTGCTGCCGACCGACGTCGAGTTTGGGCCGGACGGGTCGATGTACGTGAGCGACTGGGTGAATGGGTGGTTCCGGCCGATGAAGGGACGGATCTGGAAGCTGTCGGACCCGCAGGCGGGGAATCTTCCCGAGGCGCAAGAGGCGAAGAAGCTCATTACGGAAGGCGTGAAGGGGAAGGCGGTGGACGAGCTCGTGCGGCTGATCGGGCACCCGAATCAGCGCGTGCGGCTGGAATCCCAGTACGAGCTGGCGGCGCAGGGTGGGGCGGCCGTCGTTGGGGCGCTGCAGAAGGCGGCGGCGGGCGAGGAGAACGACCGCCTGGCGCGCTTGCACGCGATCTGGGGCCTCGGGCAACTGGCGCGCAAGGACGCCAAGGTGCTCGAGCCGATCGCCAAGCTGCTGGACGACGGCGACAACGAGGTGCGGGCGCAGGCGGCCAAGATCCTGGGTGATCGCGGCGTGGCGTCTGC
>DATHXE010000904.1:0-12373 GCA_035459845.1 Tepidisphaeraceae bacterium
CAGATGTCGACGTACAGGTAGTCGACGGCCGCCCCGCCGGTCGCGGCGCGCAGGTCGTCCGGCGTCAGGCGCAGGGCGTCGGCCTGGACGAACCGCAACTTCTCGCGCCCGGCCCAGGTGTCGATCCCCGCCCCGCCGCCCCGAATCATGGCGATGACGGCGGGGTCGCGGTCGACGGCGACGACCCGGTCGACCTTCGGTCGGGCGACGATGTTGTGCAGGTACATGCCCATTCCGACGCCGCACACGACGACGGTCCCGCGCGCCCGGGCCACGTGCACCGCGTGCGACTCGCGCTCGAGGCGGGACGTCGACATCCAGCAGTACCCGTCGTGCTCGAGGTAGTGGCCGGGCGGCTCGGCGCCCAAGCCGGTGAAGTAACCCCGCTCGACGGTCTCCTCGGCCTTGTGCTTCATGGTCCACCCGCCGCCGAACGCGCCGCAGCGGTAGGGGGGGGACGTGGGGTACGGGAGGTCGGCCGGCATGCCGGCGGGAATGGCGGGGGCGACGGACATCGTTCGGTTCCGATCGGTGGGGGGCTGGCGGCCGCGGGCGGGGCGGAAACGGCAGGGGGGGGCGGCCGACAGTACCCGCCAGTGTACGCGATGCGCCGGCCGATGTCGCCCTCCAACCGGTCATCAACCCGCGCGATTGGCGGCGTCCACCGCCCGCCGGCACAACTCCCGACCGTAGTCGGCCCACGTCCCTTCGCCCCAGTATCGGAAGCAGCTCGTCTGCGCGCACAGGAGGTAGAAGAGGGCCTCGCGGTAGCGCGAGTCGGATTCCGGGACGCCCCGCCCGGTGATGCGGTCGGCGAACGCGGCGCTCGCCGCCCCCATCGGCCCCAGAACGCCCGCGTACCCGGCGACCCACGACCGGTCGTTCGTCCAACTGCCGCCCTCGACGTGGAACGATCGGTCCGCCGCCCGGAGGCCCGCGAGCAAGGTTTCCAGCGCCGCCGGATCGCCGCCGTCGAACCGCTCCCAGATCCGCTTGTGAAACAGCGGGCGGAGGACGGGGAAGTCCGCCTGGGTCGCGCCCGTGGCGGCCACCTGCGCGAGGTACTGGCTGCCGGTCATCGGTGGGACGTCGGCACCCGGCCCGGCAGCCTCGCGCATGACCTGTTCGAACTTGGGCACGAACTCGTTCATCATGACCCCGCCGTTCTCGCCGTCGGCGATCTGCGAGACGAGCCGGGGGACGGACCGGCCGCCGTTCTCAGCGCGTCGGAGCCCCCGCGCCTCGTAGTACGGCTGCATCTGGCCGACCAGCTTCGTGTCGCTCCCGCGCGTCTTGACGAGCGCGACGATCGACGCCTCCTCGCCGCCCGATCCGCGGGCGACCAGGCGGTGCGGCACATGAGGGTCGCGGACCGGCCCGCCGTCGTCCGCCTCGACCGTGTGCTCCTGCACCATCACCCACTCGTACCCGCACTCGCGAAGCGTACGAACGAACTCGTAGCAGACGTCGGGGTGATTCGGCAGGGCCATCTCCGGCGGCGAGAACCCGCGCACCCGGGCCAGCGCCTCGGACCCGAAAACGGATCCGAAATGACGCCGCCACGCGCGCACGTGCAGGCGAAAGTCCTGCGGCGGCGTGGACGGCGCGACCGCGTGGCCCCACGCCGTTCCGAGCCACTCGACGCACCGCACGTATCGGGGGTCGGTCGTCAGGGGCCGTAGTCGCTCGATCACGTCCGCGCGGCCCATTTGGATCAGACCGTGGAGCAGGCAGCCGGAATAGTCGAACATCACACGCGGCTCGAGCCCCTCGCCCACCAGCCGCGGGACGATCTCGCCCATCCGGCCGTAGCAGTCGAGGAACGCCCCGGCGTTGTGCGCGTCGGGAAGCCCGGGGTTCTCGATCATGTGCCGCAGGTTGCTCACGACCGCCGCGGTCGCGAGATCCGGCCCCCCGGCGGGGATCAGCGGCTGGTGCATGTGGAGCGCGACCGCGAACGCGGCTCGCGCGTCGGTCTGACCGCGCGCGGGTGCGCCGGCCGCGTCAACCCGCTCGACACCGGAAGGGAGGTCCGGCCCGGCCAAATCGGGTAGGCCGTCATTTGCGAGTCCGACGTCGTAGGGTTCTGGGGCAACCATTACCCCGCAGGGTACCGCGCCAGACTCTCCAGCGGGTATCCCTCCTCGAGCCGGGCTACCCGCTACTGCTTTTTCGCCCGGACGCACCACAGGTACTTGAACGTCCGGATGAAAACGTCGCCCTTCGAGATCGCGACCGACGAGTTGGTCTGTTCGCCCGCCCCCAGCGGGTTGACGGCCAACACCTCGTGCTTCGGGTCGGCGGCCATCACGACCGTCGAGGCGTTGCGCATCAGGAGGTACAGCCGGCCGTCGGCGTGGACCATCGAGCCCCAGGTCGTGCCCCCCTTCAGCCGCGGCACGTCTTTCCAGAGGTCGACGCCGGTCTTCAATTCGTAGCAGTGGGCGGTGCCGTTCTCGTCCACCATGTACACGTGGTCTCCGACGATCACGCCCGACCCGACGCGCTGGTTCGCCGGCTTGGGGTGCAGCCAGAGGCGGTCCTTTGTGACGTCGCCAGTCCCGCCCGCCGGGACGGCCAGCGACGAGCCGCCGAACCCGGACATGCCGACCGCGACCCCGTTGCCGTACAGGGCGGACGGGTACACGAAGCTGTTGAGCCCCTGGCACTTCCAGAGTTCCGTTCCCGTCTTCGGGTCGTAGCCTCTCAGAAAACCCGACTTCGATTCCGGACCGCCCTTGGCATCTCGCGACTGGCCCAGGATGAGTTGGTCTTGGTCCTTCACCCTGGCGATCAGCGGCGTGCTCCAGGAGCCGAACGACTCTTCGTGCTCCCAAACCGTCGCGCCGGTCTTCTTGTTCACGGCGAGCAGGTAATTGCGGCCCTTCTCGCTGGGCCCGCACCACTGGATCACGAGGTCGGCGTAGAGCACCGGCGACGCCGAGTTGCCGAACGTGTGCTCCCACTTGCCCAGGTCGGTCCGCTTCCAGAGTTCCTTGCCGTCCGGGTCGTAGCAGTACAGGCCGGCGGACCCGTAGCTGACCACGACTCGCTCGCCGTCGGTCGCGGGCGAGGCGTTCGCGTACCAGTTCGGGTTGTAGGCCCGCTCGGCGAGGTCGTACCTCACGTCCTGCTGCCAGAGGATCTTGCCGTCGGCGCGCGCGAAGCAGATCAGGCTGCGCACCGTCCCGCCCTTGTTGGCCTGCGTGAGGAAGACCTTGTCGCCCCAGACGACCGGGGTGGAGTTGCCCGGGTCGGCGAGCGGCACCCTCCACCGCACGTTCTCGGTCGCGCTCCACGTGAGGGGCAGGCCGGTCTCCGCGGAGTGGCCCTGTCCGGTCGGGCCGCGCCATGCCGGCCAGTCCGCGATAGCCGCGGGGGTCGCTATCGCCAGCGCGAGCATAGCGGCACCAAGTAAGCGAGTCATAGCTCTCCTGTGGACGTCCCGGTCAATGGCCGTGGTGCGCCGGCGACGCCGCCGGTCGGTACACGTGCGGCGTCTGCCCGACGTTGCCGGCCTCGTCGCATGCCCCGGCCACGAGTTCTTTCGGCGCGGGACCGTCCAGCACGACCTGCCAATCCGCCACGCCGGAACTGGCGCCGACGACCGACGCCTCCCGGCCGTTGACCGTCACCCTGACGATCTTCCCGTTGTCGTGCGACACGCCGCGGACGACGAGTTTCCCGCCGTCGCTGCGGACCGACGTGACGATCGTGGCCGGGGGCAGGTCGCCCGCGGGGTCGAGCAGTTTCGGCCAGGCGACGTCCGTCACCTCCGCCCCGACGCTCTTCACGTCGTACGTCACCCGCGTCCCCGCGCTCACCGTCACGCGGTCCCCGGCCCCCGGCACCCGCGCCGGCTGCCACACCTTCGCGTCCGACCACGCGCCGCTCGCCATCGACCGGATCGCCGACCCGGCCTGGAGGGACTGACCCGCAGCCGCCCCGTGCTCCGGCGCGGCCGCAACGGTCGCGACCATCATCCCGGCCCAGGCCGCCAAACCGGCGGCGAACGCCCCCGCGCGCTGCGGTGTCGCGATCATTTGTGTTCCTCTGTGGCTCGTCGGAGTCAGATGTGCAAACCCCCGGAATCCACTGAGGTCACTACGACGCCGCCGGGTCGCTGTTGAAGTATGCCGCGGGCGCGCGTGATCCATGCAATGGACAACTGATCACCGTCCCAACGGTAGATAAACGGTCACATCACGCCGCGCACTCGGGTCCCGGTCGCGATCGAGAACGTTACCCTTATCCGTTACGCCAGATGGATTACTCCACGGCCCAATCCCAACCCCGTATGGCAAGCCGCGCAAGCGCGGCGGGCCTCGTGTTCGGCGGTTGGATCCTGATCACGCTCGCCACGGGGGTCGCCGCCGCCGACAACGCGCCGGCGAACGGCCCGGCGGGGTCACTCTTCGCCGGGTATTGCCAGTCCTGCCACGCCGGCGACAAACACAAGGGCGACTTCCGGATCGAGACCCTCTCGCCCGATTTTTCCGACCGCCCCAGCCGCGAGCGCTGGCTCGCCGTCATGGAGCAGCTCAAGTCCGGCGACATGCCCCCCAAGGGCAAGCCGCGGCCGCCCGAGGCGGACGTCCGGGCCGCGGTCGACTGGATCGGCGAGCGGGCGCGCGCGGCCGAGTTGGCCCGCCGCGCGGCCGACGGGCGCGTCGCCCTGCGGCGGTTGAACCGCGCCGAGTACGCGAACACGCTCCGCGACCTCCTCGGCGTCGAGGTCGACCTGTCCGACCTCATGCCCCCCGAGACGTCGGTCAGCGGGTTCGACAACGCCGCCGAAGGGCTCCACACGTCCGCCCACCTGATGCGGAGCTACCTCGAGGCGGCCGACCGCGCGCTCGACGAGGCGATCGCCAACGAGCCGCGCCCGTGGAACATCAGCAAGAAGTTCGACCTCCGCGAGGAGAAGGCCGTCAAGCCGACCGGGAGCGTCTACCGCCACACGGACGACGGCGTCGCCATTTTCGCCGCGTGGGAGTCGGCCAACATCCGCGTCACCATGTGGGGCTTCCGAACCCACTGCCGCGGCAAGTACCGCTTCCGCATCTCGGGCTACGCCTACCAGAGCGGCGGGAAGCCGGTCAACTTCAAGGTCACGGCCGGGACGCTCAAGGAGGTCACCGAGGAGCGGCTGATCGACTACTTCGCCTTCCCGGCGGACAAGCCGTCCGTCGTCGAGTTCACCGAGCAACTCGAGCCGGACAACCACCTGCGCATCATCGCGACCGGCCTGCCCGCGCTCCCGCCCGCGGTCGAGAAGGTCGGGGCCGACAAGTACAGAGGGCCGGGCCTCGTGGTCCAGTGGGTCGAGGTCGACGGGCCGCTGATCGAGTCCTGGCCCCCGAAAAGCCACGTGGCGATCTTCGGGGATCTGAAACAGGCGGTCGTCCCCAGCCCCGCCGACCCGAAGCGCATGGAGGTCGTCTCCGACCGGCCCGCGGTCGACGCCGAGCGGATCCTCCGCGACTTCGCCCGCCGGGCCTTCCGCCGCCCGGTCACGGATGCCGACGTCGCCCCGTTCCTCGCGCGCGTGAAGGCCCGCCTGGAACGGGGGTATTCCTTCGAGCAGGCGGTGCGCGTCGGCCTCCGCGCGATCCTGGTCTCGCCCGACTTCCTGTTCCTGCGCGAGAAGGCCGACGCGGATCCGGCCCGCAAGGGCTCGCTCGACGACTTCGCGCTCGCCAGCCGGCTCTCCTACTTCCTCTGGAGCTCGATGCCGGACCAGCCGCTGTTCGAGCTCGCCCAGGCCCGAACGCTGCGCGACCCCGCCGTCCTCCGCCAGCAGGTCGAGCGCATGCTCGCCGACCCCAGGGCCCGCGCCTTCACCGAAAACTTCACCGGCCAGTGGCTGGCGCTGCGCGCGATCGACGCCACCGCCCCCGACCGCACGCTCTACCCCGAGTACGACGACGTCCTCAAGACCGCCATGGTCAAGGAGACCGTCCTGTTCTTCCACGAAGTGTTGAAGAACGACCTGAGCCTGGCCAATTTCGTTGCCTCCGACTTCACGTTCCTCAACGCCCGCCTCGCCAAACATTACGGCATCCCCGGCGTCGAGGGCACGGAGATGCGCAAGGTCGCGCTCCCCCCGGGCAGTCACCGCGGCGGCGTGCTCACCATGGCCAGCGTCATGAAGGTCACAGCCAACGGCACCACGACCTCCCCCGTCCTCCGCGGCGCGTGGGTGCTCGAGCGCATCCTCGGCACGCCCCCGCCCAGGCCCCCGCCCGACGTCGGCGCGATCGAGCCCGACATCCGCGGCGCGACCACGATCCGCGAGCAACTCGCCAAACACCGCGACAACGCCTCGTGCGCGACCTGCCACGTCAAGATCGACCCGCCCGGGTTCGCCCTCGAGAGCTTCGACGTGATCGGCGGATGGCGCGACCGCTACCGCGCGATCGGCGAGGTCGACGGCCGGCGCCGCGTGCGGCCCGGCCCCGCGGTCGATCCCGGCGACGTCATGCCCGACGGCCGGCGGTTCCGCGACGTCGACGAGTTCAAACGCCTGCTCCTCGACGACAAAGACCAACTCGCCCGCAACCTCGCCGAGAAACTCCTCGCCTACTCGACCGGCGCCGCCCCCACGCGGGTCGACAAGCCTGAGATCGAGGCGATCGTGAGCACCGTTCGAGAAAAGAATTACGGCTTCAAGTCGCTCGTTCACGAGATCGTGCAAAGCCCGCTGTTCCAGACCAAGTGACGCGCGCGCCCGGCGCGCGTCCCAGACCGCGAGTCACCCATGCCCATCCCCCGCCGCACCCTCCTCCGCGCCGCCGGCGTCGCCCTCGCGCTCCCCTGGCTCGACGCGTTCGCCGCCGACCCCAAAGTCCGGTCGGCAGGGGGCGCCCAGCCTCGCCGCCGGATGGTCTGCGTCTGCGCCCCGCTCGGCCTGCACCCCGACAACTTCTTCCCCACCCAGGCCGGCAAGGGCTATGCCCTGTCGCCCTACCTCGACATCCTCAAGGACTACCGCGACGAGTTCACCGTCATCTCCGGCCTCGCCCACGCCGGCATGAGCTCCGGCTTCGCCCACCAGGCGTCGGCCAGCTTTCTCACCGGCGTCCCCGGCGCGGGCCGCCCGGGCTTTCGTAACGCGATCTCGCTCGACCAGTTCGCCGCCGACCACATCGGCACCCGCACCCGCTTCCCCAGCCTCGCCCTCTCCGGCGAAGGCTCCGGCGGCCTCTCCTGGACCCGTACCGGCGCCCTGATTCCGGCCGACAACTCGCCGGCCCGGGTTTTCGCCCGCCTCTTCCTCGAGGGCCGGGCCGACGAGGTCCGCGGGCAGGTGCGCCGCCTCGAAGACGGCCGGAGCATCCTCGACGACGTCCGCGACCAGGCCAAGTCCCTGCGCTCCGACCTCGGCGGCGCCGACCGCGAAAAGCTCGACGAGTACCTCACCAGCGTTCGCGAGCTCGAGCAGCGCATGGTCGTCGACGAGAGCTGGGCGCGCACGCCCAAGCCCAGGGTGGACGTCGCCCCGCCCAAGGACATCGCCAGCGCCGCCGACCTGATCGGCCGCACCCGCCTGCTCTTCGACCTCACCCACCTCGCGCTCCAGACCGACTCCACCCGCCTGATCACGATCATGCTCGCCGGCTCCACCCAGGCCCCCCCGATACCCGGCGTCAACCTCGGCCACCACGACCTCTCCCACCACGGCAAGGACCCGGCCAAGCTCGAACAGCTCAAGATCGTCGAGGTCGAGACGATGAAGACGGTGCGCGACCTGCTGGCCAAGCTCAAACAGTCGCGCGAGGACGGCGATACGCTCCTCGACCGCACCACCGTCTTCCTCGGCAGCAACCTCGGCGACGGCAGCAGCCACTCCACGCGAAATCTGCCCGTCCTCCTCGCCGGCGGCGGCTTCCGGCACGGCCAACACCTGCCCTTCGACCCGCAGAACCCGCCACCGTTGTGCAACCTTTACGTGAGCATGCTCCAGCGCCTCGGGATCGAGACCGACAAGTTCGGCACCAGCACGGGAACCCTGACCGGGTTGCAAGCAAGCTGACCCCCCCCGGGATTTGAGCGACCGTGAGCCCCGTCACACGCGAGGATACATCCTTGCGGGCCTGAATTATCGCGGGTATTCTCACGCGACGTCCGGCCCGCGCGAGGGGGGCGTCCCCGGCCGCTGCCCGTTTCGGGCGGAGGCTCCGGAAACAGGGGAAACAAGCCGCAAGCATTTTGTGAATCGGGAGTTGGGAGAATGAAGGTAGAGTCCGCGCACGACGTGCGGTCCGGCGGTATCGATTCGCGCCATGCGGTGCGCCGTCGGTTCGCCATCGAGGGGCTCGAGGCTCGCGTGATGCTCGCGGCAGGGGGAGTCGAGCAGTTGGCCGCCCCGTGGTCGCCAGCCGGCCGCTTCCTGCATAAGGACTCGGGCTTTTTGTCCGCGCCCAGCCGCAAGGCGCCGCTGTCGGTCGCGCTGGCGTATCTCTCGGCCCACGCCGCGGACCTCGGGCTCATGGCGGCGGACGTCGCCAACCCGTTCGTCACCGACCAGTACACCGACGCCGACACCGGGGTCACGCACCTCTATTTTCGCCAGCGCGTGAACCACATCGCGGTGGCGAACGCGAACCTGAACGTGAACGTCGCGCGGGACGGGCGGGTGCTGAGCGTGGGCGGGGGGTTCGTCGGGGGCGCGTCGACGTCGCCGCGCGGGGCCCGGGCCGTCGCGCGCGCGGCGGCCGTCACCGCGGCGGGCGCGGTCGACTCGATCTTCAAGCTGCTGCCCGGCGGGCGCAAGGCCGGGTCGCGGGTCGACGCGGTCCGCGGGCGCGACCTGGCCACGTTCAACGCGCCCGAGTTGTCCCTCGACCCGATCGCCCCCGCGATGCATTACGTGGCGGTCGCGGGCGGCGGCCTCAAGCTCGCCTGGAACCTCGCCGTCCGCACGCCCGACCGCGCCCACTGGTACGACCTGAACGTCGACGCCGCCACCGGCGCGGGCCTGTCGCGCACCGACTGGGTCAGCCACGCGACCTACCACGTCTACCCGTTGCCGGTCGAGAGCCCCGACGACGGTACCCGCGCCGCGCTGACCGACCCGCACGACCCGGTCGCCTCCCCGTACGGCTGGCACGACACGAACGGCGTCGCCGGCGCCGAGTTCACCGACACCCGCGGCAACAACGTCAGCGCCCAGGATGACATCGACGCCAACAACTCCGGCGGCACGCGCCCGGACGGCGGGGCGGCTCTCAATTTCGACTTCCCGCTCGTCCTGACCGGCGCGCCGTCGACCTACCGCCCGGCCGCCACCACGCAGATGTTCTACGTCAACAACGCGCTGCACGACATCCACTCCCGGTACGGCTTCACCGAGTCCGCCGGCAACTTCCAGGTCACCAACTACGGCGGCCAGGGCGCCGGCAACGACGCCGTCCAGGCCGACGCGCAGGACGGGTCCGGGACCAACAACGCCAACTTCGCGACCCCGCCGGACGGCACGGCCCCGCGGATGCAGATGTACCTGTTCAACTACACGTCCCCGGGCCGCGACGGGGACCTGGACACGCAGATCGTCATCCACGAGTACGGGCACGGGGTGTCCAACCGCCTGACCGGCGGGCCGGCGAACTCCAACGCCTTAAACGCGACCCAGTCGGGCGGGATGGGCGAGGGGTGGAGCGACTGGTGGGGCCTGATGCTCACCCAGAAGGCGTCGGACCTGAAGGCCGGCCGCTACCCCGTCGGCACGTACGTCCTGGGCCACAACGCGACGACGGGCGCGGGCATCCGCCGATACCCGTACTCGTTCGACATGGCGGTCGACCCGCTGACGATCGCGGCGTACAACAGCGACCCGTCGAAAGAGGTTCACAACACCGGTGAGATCTGGTCGACCGTCCTGTGGGACCTCAACTGGCTCCTGATCGACAAATACGGGTTCAGCCCGACGGTCGCCGCGGGGTACGACCCGGCCGTCGCGGGCAAGAATGGGGGGAATAACCTCGCGCTCCAACTCGTGACGGACGCGCTGAAACTCCAGCCCGCCAACCCGTCGTTCAAGGACGCGCGCGACGCGATCCTCCAGGCCGACCAGGTCCGCACCGGCGGGGCGAACCGGTTTCAGATCTGGACCGCGTTCGCGCGCCGGGGCATGGGCTACTCGTTCGTCAACACGTCGAGTTCCGGCTCGACCGTCACGCCCGCGACCGACCTCCCGCCCGACCTGCTCAAGCCGCGCGTCGTCGGCCACGTCCCGACCGCGCCGCAGACGGCCCCGCTCGCGGCCGTGGACCTCAACTTCTCCGAGGCGATGAACCCCGCGTCGTTCGCGATCGCGGACGACCTCGCGGCGTTCACCG
This sequence comes from Tepidisphaeraceae bacterium, assembly GCA_035459845.1. Lineage (GTDB taxonomy): Bacteria > Planctomycetota > Phycisphaerae > Tepidisphaerales > Tepidisphaeraceae > DASPKW01. The sequence goes on from DATHXE010000904.1 coordinate 10,341, forward strand.
GCCCGGGCGGGACGGACCTCCTGGGCCAAGTCACCGGTTTCACCTGGCTGAACGGCAATTCGACCCTGCGCCTCTCGTTCTCGCCGCAATCGGTCAACGGGCGGTACGCGATCACGGTCGGCCCGCAGATCCTGGCCGCGGACGACGGGACGGCGCTCGATCAGGACGCCGACGGGACCGCGGGCGAGGCGACCGCCGACCAGTACACGGCGACGATCGGTTTCGACGCGCTGCCGCTGGCGGTGACCGCCGCGTCGCCGGCTTCGGGCACGACCGTCGCGCCGCCGGTCACGTTCATCGAACTATCGTTCAACGAGGCGGTCGACCCGGCGTCGATCGGGACCGGCGACCTGTCGCTGAGCCAGGGGAGCGTCACCGGCGCCACGCTCGTCGACCCGACGACAGTCCGCTACACGCTGTCGGGCGTCACCACCGAAGGTGCGCTGACGTACACGCTCGCCGCCGGCGCCGTCACGGACGCCGACGGGTTCGCGAGCGCCGCGTTCACCGGCAACCTCGCGGTCGACATCGGTACGCGCGCGCTGCCCGCCCCGACCGCGATCGCGCCCGCCGCCTCGCTCGCCTACCGCGCGACCGGGGGCGGGGTGATCGGGGTCGCCGCCGACGTCGACGACTTCACGCTCCCCCTCGACGCCGGTCAGACGGTGACGGTCGTCGTCACGCCCGCCGCCGGGCTCCGGGCCGCCGTGACGCTCACCGGTCCGGGCGGGGCCGCTCTCGGGGCGGCGACCGCCACCGCCGCCGGGCTGCCGGTCGCCCTCGGCGGCCTGCCGGTGGCGACCGCCGGGCTGTACACCGTCGGGGTCGCGGGCGTGGCCGGCACGGGCGCCTACACCGTCGAAGTCCTGCTGAACGCCGACGTCGCGCGCGAGGACGTCGCCGGGGGCACGACGGACGACACGTTCGCGACCGCCCAACCGGTTGCCGTCGCGGGCACGCCCCTGGGCGCGTCCGGCGGGTCCGTTACGACCGTCCTGGGAAAGCTCCCCACCCCGACCGGTTCCCCGATCGTGTCGGAGGGATTCGAGTCCGGGTCGCTCGGCCCCGCATGGACGACCTATTCGTCCTCCTCGCAGGGTCGCATCCGGGTCTCGGCCGCCCAAACCCCGCAGGCCGGCGCCAACGCGCTGTTCATGGACGTGGACGACAGCGCCGGGACGTCCTACGTGCTGAACGAGGCCGTCTGGACCGTCAACCTCGCCGGCGCCACTTCCCCCACGCTCAGCTTTTACGCGACCACCTTCTCCGACGACTCGGACGCGCTACCGACGACCTTCACCGGCCACTACGACGGCGACGGCGTGTCGATCTCGGCCGACGGCGTCACCTGGTACACCGTCTGGACGAACACCTACCCGTCGTCCTGGACGAACGTCTCGATCAACCTCGCCGCCGCCGCCCAGGCCGCAGGATTGACCCTGGGAGCGAACTTCAAGGTCAAGTTCCAGCAGTACGACAACTTCTCGATGACCACCGACGGCTTCGGGTGGGACTCGGTCGCCGTGACCGTCCCCGCCGCCGCGCAGGACAACTACGCGATCACGGCCCCGGCCGGGCAGTGGCTCTCGATCGCCGCCGCGCGCACCGCCGGCGCGGGCACGCCCGTCGTGACCGTGTACGACGCCGCCGGCGTGCTGCTGGCGACCGGCGTCGCGCCGTCCGGCTCCGCCACGTCCGGCATCCATTCGCTGGTCGACCAATTCCTCGTCCCGGCCGACGGGACGTATTACGTCCGCGTCAGCGGCAACTCGGCCGATTACGCGCTGGTCGTCGCGCGCGATGCCGCGCTCGAGTCCGAGCCCAACGATGCGCCCGCCGCGGCCCACGACATCTCGGGCCCGCGCGTCGCCGCCGGCGCGATCGGGGCCGGCCCGGTTGGGCCCGTCCAGTCCGACGGGTTCGAGACCGGCACGCTCGGCCCCGCGTGGTCGACCTACTCGTCCTCCGCCACGGGCCGCATCCGCGCCACCAACCTGTACGCCGCGGCAGGGGGGGCCTACGCGCTGATGATG
>DATHXE010000905.1:0-12960 GCA_035459845.1 Tepidisphaeraceae bacterium
CATGATCACGCTGGGCGGCGGGAGCAACGCCCCGTCCGTCGTGATCGACCCGCACGGCATCGGCGTCTCGGAGGAAGATGCCGCCCAGCCCGCCGCCGTCGCCCACGTCCCCCAACCCGCCGCCGCCGCTCTGCCGCAACCGGGCAGTTACGCCGCCCCCGCGCGGCCCGCGTATGCCCCGCCGCAACCGTACGCCCCAGCGGCCCCGGCCGGGTTCGTCGAAGACGACGGCGACAACGTCGACCTGTTCGCCAAACCCGCCGCCCCGACTGCATACCAAGCCCCAACTGCTTACGCGCGGCCCGGATACGCCGCGCCCGGCGCGGTGCCGGGTTACGCGCCTCCTCAACCGCAGGCCGATCAATGGGGCGCCGCCGCGCAGACCGATGCGCCCAAGCGCAAGCCCAAGAAGCGCCAGGGCACCAACCCCGCCGTCATGGTCGCGGTCGTCGTGATGGGCCTGATCGCGCTGGTCATCGGGATCGTGATCGCCGTGCAGAAGCAGAATGAACGGAACAAGCCGGTCGTGGTCACGCCGCCCCCGCCGGCCAAGCCGACGAAGCCCAACAGCATCTTCGACGACACCGGCCCGCGCAAGGCGCCCGCTGGCGGGGCGGCAAAGTCTGCCGCGCCCATCACGGGAACGGAGCCCGCCGTCGCCAAGCCGCCGACGACGCCGAAGGCGCCTAAGCCCCCCGCGTCGGGAGGTAATGACGACGTCGTCACGCCGGAGATGAACACCAAGCTCTCGGACCCGAAGTACCTGCCGATCGATGAGGCCCGACTGATCATCGAGGCCGGCAAGCCCAATATCGCCCTTTACCGCCTGCTCGAGCTCGAGCGTGAGGGCAACCCTTTCACCAAAGAGATCGCCGAGTTCAAGGAGAAGGCGTACGACCGCCTGTGGTGGTTGCGGGTCAGCGACCTGATGGAAGAGCGGGCGAAGTACCAGTCGGAAATCGCCAGCCGCAAGGCCCAGATCAAGGAGTCGGCCGACGCGGGGTTCAAGGCCGGGCTCCAGAAGGAAATCGACCGCTACCAGGACCGCTCGTCCCGCGTCGACAACGACCTCCAGTCGCTCCGCTACGGCGGCGCGTCGCTCCCCAAGACGATGAGCGAGGCCGAGTTGACCCCCCTGCGCGCCCAGCGCGACGCCGACGAATACGAGAAGTGGAAGAAGGACGTGACGACGTACATCCAGCGGTCGCGCGGCGAGCGCCTGCCGTGGCGGCAGACGAATTGAGCACCGAGCGCCCCTTTTAGCCGCTCCGCTGGCGGAGCGCGTCTAACGGCGCTCGAACGGCGCGAGCGGTTCTGTCCGCCGCGCCGTGTGCCAACGTCCACCCCCCGACGTTCGAGGCAAGATCCTTCGGGGTACCTCAGGATGACGGTGATCGCGGTGCGACGCGGTTCCGCAATTACCAATCCACCGTCTCCAGGTACCGCTGGATATCCCCCGCCGACTGGAACCTTGCCAGGATCAACGAGTCCTTGAGCCCGCGGATGATGTCTTTCACCACCTTGGGCTGCTTGGCGTAGTTCTCGCGCCCGCCGACCAGCGTGTGGAACACCATGATCAGGTTCAGCACGTCCTTGTGGATCTTGGCACGGCTGGGTTTGCCGAGGTCGAAGAAGTCCAGCAGTTTGACCTCGAAGTCGATGCCGCGCCGGCGGATCATGATGTTGTCGTCGTGGATGTCGCCGTGGTACTCGCCGCGCGCGTGGATCGGGGCGATCCCCCGGGCCAGCGCGTAGAGCACGTGCAGCGCCTCGAACGTGGTCAGGCGGTGCTTGGGCTGGTCGACCAGGAACTCGCTGAGCTTGCGCCCCTCGACGAGCTCGGACACGACGACGATCACCTTCTTCCGCCGGACCTGCGTCGTCTCCTGGTGGTGGTACTGCATCAGGATCGGGCAGTGGCGGAGCGCATCGAGCTTTCGGGCGTAGGCGATCGCCGCCCGCCCCTGCGGGTCGCGGTGGGGGTAATAGAACTTGGCGGCCCGGCGAATCCCGGTCGCCTTCTCGATGATGACGTAAACCTCCCCCTCCCACCCGCCGCCCAGGTAGCGCTCGACGACGTACTTCCCCGCGACGGATTTGCCGGGTTGGAAGTCGAACGGTCGCGGTTTGCGGCTGGGCTTGTAGACCGCCAGCCGCAACTTGCGCACGCGCGGGAGTTGAACGAGCGGCGCGGGCGGCCAGGCAGCGGGCAGCGCCGTGAAGCGGCGCGCGGACGCGTTTCGGGGCGTCCCGTTACCGTTGCGGGCGGCCCCGCTGCGGCTCCGGGACCGCGGGGCGAGCGTGTAGATTCCGAACCCCATCCGTGCACCCTCAGTTTCCGCGTGCCGGAGCCGGGCAGCGCGGAGGCCAATCCCCATCGAAAAGCGATCCGTCGACGGACGAGAGACGCGAGCAATCTGACTCGGTAAAGGCGGGTCGTCCGTGAGCCTTTCACCGATTGTAGACACCCAGGCGGGCCGTGGTCGGAGTAGGGTCGCCGATGCGAGTTTCGGAGTCAATCCCGACCCTTGCCAAGTGACAGGATCCGTCAAAAATCCGGTCGGTTTATAACGCCCCGGGCCGGTTGGGGCGGTTAGAATGCCCCGGACATGGATTTCCTTAAGACCGTGACAGGAAAGGTAGTTAGCGGCATCGTCGGCCTCGTGGTCGTCGCCGCGGGCATTTCCTGGTGGCGGATGGACCCCGAAACCCGCTCCATGTTGCTCGGCGGGACGGGCAAGATCGTCTCCTGGACCGGCATTGTCATCCTCGCGCCGTGGGCGACGTTCTTCATCGTGGGCTGGGTCGGGCGAATGCGGTCTAACGCCGCCGGAGGCGCGCTGGTCTTTGTGTACACGCTCCTGGAAGTGCTTTTGCTGCTGTGGCTGTTCGGGTGGTCGATCCCGAACGCGACGGCGGGAACGTTCTTCGCCGTGGGGGCGCTGGTGGCCGGGGTGTATAATCTGCTGGTCTGCGACTGGCTCGCGGAGCGGATGGAGTGAGTAGCCAGTAGCCGGTAGCCAGTAGATGATGCAGTGGCGCGTGGCGGTCGGTGAGCGTGTGTGCGTGCGGAATCGGAGTCTGCCCGGGAGTTGTCGATGCCAGCACCTAATCAGCGCGTGAGCGAATACATCCTGGTCGAGAAGATCGGGGCCGGGAGTTTCGGCGAGGTCTGGAAGGCCCACCACCACGTGTGGACCGACCGGCTCGTCGCGATCAAGATCCCGATCGACCCGCAGTACGTCCGCAACCTCCAGCGCGAGGGCGCGGCGATCCACGGCCTGCACCACCCCAACATCGTCCGCGCGCTCGGGTTCGACCCGTACGCGGACCCGCCCTACCTCGCAATGGAATACGTCCCCGGCTCGAGCCTGCGCCCGCTGATCAAGCGGCGCGAGATCTCGCCGGCGCAGACGGTCGACCTGATGAAGCAGGTCCTCCGTGGGCTCGGCTACGCGCACGACCAGGGCATGGTGCACCGCGACGTGAAGCCCGAGAACATCCTCATCCACGAGCAGTGCGGGAGCGACGGGTACGGCGGCGAGGGCTGCGTGAAGGTGACCGACTTCGGCCTGGGCAAGGCCGCCACGTCGACCGCGGTCGGCTCGATCCTGTATTCGGCGTCCGTGCACGGCGCGGGCGCCGCCGAGATCGCCGGCACGCTCGACTACATGGCCCCCGAGCAGCGCGGGGGGGGCGAGATCGACAAGCGCGCGGACCTTTACGCGTGCGGCGTGGTCCTCTACGAGCTGCTCACCGGCGAGCGACCGGCCGGGACGGACCTCCCCTCCGACATCAACCCCAAGAGCCCCAAGTGGCTCGACGAGGTGTTCAAGCGGTCGTACTCGCGACTGGATAAGCGGTACGCGTCGGCCCAGGAGTTCATCGCGGCGCTCGAGGCCGGCGCGGGCGGGCGGTTGCCGCCGGTGCCGAACGTCCCGCCGATCCCGAACATCGGGATGCCGACGGGCGGGAACGTCCCGCCGCCGGTGCCGGTGATGGACCGCACGGCGTGCCCGCACTGCCGACAGGCCGTGGCGGGCGACGACAACTTCTGCATGCACTGCGGCGTGCAACTCGTGACGCACGTGCGGCGATGCCAAAAGTGCGGCGCGTACCCCGACCCACGGGACCGGTACTGCATTCTGTGCGGCGAGGGGCTCGCGTAGTTCAGAGATCAGAGATCAGAGTTCACAACCCGTCCACGACCATGAATGCCGAGGTTCACATGTTCAGTCCGTTCATGCTCCTGATCGTGGTCGCGGCGGTACTCGGGGTCTGGTTCCTGTTGTCGCTGGTGAAGGGGATCCTGGGCCTGCCGGGCGGGCTGGGCGAGCCGCCGGCGATCGGGCCGCGGCGCCGGGGCGGGGTGCAGGTCGGGCCCGCGCCGAAAAACGGGCGCGGGATCGCCGGCGCGCCGGTGGGTGCGCGGCTGTGCCCGTACGAGTTGTGCAAGGCGCCAAACGACGGCTCGGCGCACTTCTGCCGGCGGTGCGGGCGCGAGTTGGCGCCGGCGCAGGAGATGCGGCGCGTCGGATGATCTGAGGACGCGCGAAGCCTAAGGAGAGGTGAGCCGTAGTCGTGTCGACGTTTAACCCGACCAGAGTTTCGATCGAGCGGGCCCCGGTGCCGGACCAGCAGGCGTGGGTGGCGATCGACGCCCTCTCGCGGCCGCTGGGCCTCAAGACCTACTGGGGCGTGACCAAGACGATGGTGGCGGGCGTGCTCACGTTCGGGCTGTCGCCGGTCTTCGCGTGGGTGAAGGGGTTCCACAAGTTCTGCGCGGGCGAGCGGCTGCAGTTCCTGCACATGGCGAGGTGGGTGAAGGGCAACAGCACGCACGCACTGGCGACGCGGCTTGAGAACGACGCCGACGAGCTTCGGCCGCGCGGCTTCCTAAGTTTTCTGACGATCGTGGCGGCGCTGTCAACGCTAGCGGGCGTTTGGTACGCGATCGACCAGTCGGGGCACATGCCGGAGCACCTGCTGATCGCCGGCACGTACGGGTACGAGCGTACGCGCCTCGGCGAGTACCTTGTCCGAAGTTTCGCGGATGAGTCGCACAGGCTGGTCTTCGCGGTTTGGACGCTCGGCCTGCTGGTCACCTATGGCCTGCACTGGCTGCAGGTCATGCTGCACGCGGCGGACGTGCGGCGGTTCGTGGCGCGGTTCAGCCAGGTCGCCGAGGGCGAGGGCGTGAACCGCGTGCGGGCCGAACCGGTGGGGACGACGATCCGCCCGTTGTGGATGGCCGGGGCGGGCGCGCTGATCGCGGTGGCGCACGCGCCGTGGGGCCTCCTGATGATGCTGGCGGGGGCGGCGCACCGGCGGTATATCACGGTCGCGAGCCGGAACACGCGGGCGGAACTCGCGCAGCGCCTGCGGACGATGCTCGAGCGAAGGCGGCCCGGTGTCGCCCTGCCAGTGCCCGTGTACTTGCGCGAGCGGTGCATGGAGGCGAAGTGCCGGGCGGAACTGCCCCGCGGCGCGAACTTTTGCAGACGGTGCGGGACGAGACAGAGGCAGGTAGCGGTCGTGTAACACCCCGTTTAGCCGCGACCCGCAGGGCAAGCGACAGCGCCGCCCGCAGGGGAGCGCGTCGAGCGTGAAAGAGCAGAACTGATTGAACACGTCACCCACGACTCGTTCAGGAAGTCGAAAGAGTTCGCTCCTGGCGAGCGCCTTCACCCTGCCGCTGTCGCTCTACTTGGTCGCGACCGCAGTCGCTCGCGGCGTCTCCAACGAGCGTGACTTCGTCGGATTGATCTTCGGAGGCCTGCTCGGGGCGATCGGCGTTGGCTTTTTCCTGGTCGCCATCGGCGCGATGCGAGAGTCGCGCAGCAGGTAATGATCTGCCGGAGGTGAAAGTTATATGGTCGAGATGTACAAGATTCTCGGCTGGGCAGGATGGATCTGGGCCGGGATGGCCGTCATGTTCCTGCTCGGGTATCTCAAGGGCGAGCGGGACGGTCGGCGGCGGCGCGACGGACTCGAGGCGAAGGTGAACGGGAGCGATGAGAAACAGTCCTGACCCATCGGTACACCAGCGGCTCGAGCGGGAGATGATGGAGCACGTCGAGCGGCTCCTGGGCGACGAGCGCCTGCGCGTCGACACGACGCGCGGCCGCCGCCCGGTGACGACGATGTTCAGGGCCGTCGAGGCGGGTGACCACGCGGTCGAGCTCAAGCGGGTGATGGCGGACGCCGGCAAGCACGATCGGGACTTGCAGGCGAAGATGCCGACCGGGCGGTGGATGGAGGTCACCCTCTCGCAGAAGAAGATGCTGGTGATGCGCGAGGAGGTGGGGAAGATCCAGGTCGTCTGCGTGTCGCCGATCAAGGCGCTGCTGAACGGGGCGGAGCCCCAGCCGCTGACCGGCTCGGAAGTGCAGAAGGTGCTGACGCAGCTCGCGATGGAGAACCGCGGCAGCGAGGTGCCGACGACGGTCGTGCTGGTGTCGACGGGCGGGTTCACGATCGAGGCGAGCGAGCACGCCGAGCGGCGGGCGGACCGGACGTTGATCCTGGCCCAGCCCAACGACTCGGGCGGGTGGCGGGTGAGCGGGCCGGTGGAGACCAAGGCGCTGGTCGACCTGTTCGACCCGGAGGCCGAGACGGCCAAGCGGCAGCGGGTGCGGGCGTACATCGACGAGAACGCGGTCGACATGCTGTCCGGCGGCATCGCGACCGACAAGGTCGCCGCAAAAACACAATTGCCGCTGCAACTGGTCGAAGCCGAGCTAAAATCGTACGCGAAGGATCGCCCGGGGATGCAGGCCAGGCGCCTGGACGGGCGGATCGTACTGTTCCGGGAGGGCGTGACGGGCGTGCCCGACCCGCCCAGCGGAGACGAAAACATGCCGTTCCTCGAACGCGTCAAGGCGCTGTTCTCCCGCAAGGGCGACGGCGAGAAGAAGGTCACGTTCCTGTCGGAGCGGCGGGCAGCGCTCACCCAGCAACAGGACCGCATCTACGAGGACCTGAACCACCTGGAGAAGAAGGAGTCGGAGCTGCGCGAGCAGTTCAAGACGTCCACCAGCGCGCTGACCAAGCGGCGCCTGACCAGCCAGCTGTTGCAGTTCCGCAAGGACATCGAGCGGCGGCAGCAGATGCTGGGCGTGATCAGCCAGCAGGTGAACGTGGTCAGCACGCACCTGCACAATCTCGAGCTGACCAAGCAGGGCTCGGGCCAGAAGCTGCCGGATGCGGACGAGATCACGGCCGACGCAGTGAAGGCGGAGGAAGTGCTGGCCGAGCTGCAGACGAGCAACGAGATCGCGCAGTCGGTCGGCGGCGTCGCGAGCGGCGGCTTGTCGGATGAAGAGCAGGCGCTATTCGAAGAGCTGGAGCGCGAGGCCGCGGGCGACAAGGCCGCGGACGCATTGCCGAAGGCCGGCGAATCGATGGCAGACGCCCAGCGGCGGGTCGCGCAGCAGCAGGCGAAGCAGGCCGGTCGACAGGCGGCCGGGCCGGTGGAAGAGGAAACCCCGGAGATCGATGAGCCGCCGCCGGTGCCGATGCGGGAGCCGCGGCGAGGGCAGGCGGAGCCGGGCTAACCGCGCCCTTGGGCGGCCGTCATCCTGAGGTACCCCGAAGGATCTAGCCGGTCTACTAAGGCCCGCCGCTTCCCGAGAGCCTACGGAATACGAGGCCAGATCCTTCGGAGTACCTCAGGATGACGGTCCCTCGCACTTGATCCAAACTCGTACCTCGCAACTCCCCCCATGGCCCTCCTCGACAAATTCTTCGGTAAGAAGGTCAAGACGCTGTCCGAGCTGTCGAAGCAGGAGCTGCGCAAGGAGGAGATCCTGATCGGCAAGCAGCGGGACCGGCTGTTCAAGAAGATCGAGGTCATCGCCGCCGACAAGCAGAAGATCTTCCAACAGGGCGCGGCCCAGAAGTCGCCCGAGCTGCGCAAGGCGCTGGCGCAACAGTTCGAGCTCAAGAGCCAGGAACAGGTGATGGCGGCGCGGGAGCTGAACATCCGCTCGAAGGAGCTGATGACGGTCGGCCGGCTGCGGATGGTGAAGGAGAACCAGGAGGGCGGGAAGGCCCTGGGCCGGCTGAACGTGACCGACAAGGACATGGTCAAGATCACCGCGTGGATCGAGGACGACGCGGTCAGCCAGGAGATGTACACCGAGCGGCTGGACCAGATCCTCGAGCTGGGCGAGCAGGCCGACAAGGACGCGATCGCGCAGTCGGGCCTGGCGTCGGCCGGCAACGAACTGATGCACTTGTGGGATCAGATGGACAAGGGGGACATCAAGGAGGACGAGGCGCTGGACGAGGCGAACAAGGCGACCCGGCGGAAGGGCGGGGCGATGGAGAAGGAGATTTGAGAGGGAGGGGAACGTGGAACGCGACGACGGCAAAGTCCACGAGACCGAAGTGGCGGGCGTGGGGATTGGCGCCGCGCGGCCGGTGATGGCGTACGCATCGCCCGTGGCCATGCGGGTCGACCGGGGGGCGGACCAACTTCAGATTATCCTGGGCCCGATGCCGACGGCCGCGTTCGTGCTGGCCCTTGCACCGGTGGCCGTGTTCCTGGTTGCAGGGTCAGCGCTGCTCGCGGTGACCTGGATGTTCTTGGGCGCCACCACGAGCGGCGGGCTGTTCCTGGCGACCATGCTCATTGTGGTCGCCGGCGCGCTGGGCGTGAGTTATCTGGGGCGACATCGCCTGGCGGCGCAGCAGATCACGGTGCTGGGCGGCGAGGTTTACCATTCGGGCCCACGGACGGGCGGCCGCTTGCACTTGGTGATCCACGACGTGGCCGAGGTCCGCGTGCGGCGCGTCGCGGGCGTCCTGCCGATCTGGAAGCTGGTCGTGCGCCCGCCGGCGATCGCGGGGCTTCGCCTGGGATTTCCGGTCACCGTGCTGGCGGTCGCCCGTGACCGGGACTTGCTGTTGGCCATCGCGAAGGAACTTCGGGAGGAGTTGGGGCTGGGTGGGGAAGGGGCGAAATCGTGATTCGGGCGAAGCAGAATGGAGCGCCGCGTCATCGGAAGAACGCGGCGGAGTGGGTCATGTGGGTGGCGCTGCAACCGGTGCGGTGGGTGGTAGTCGCGTGGAATCGCGTCGTCGGGAGGCGAGGCAAACGCCGTGAGAATGGCGACGCGTCAGCGGGTCGTTGACCAGCAGCTACCTAACGAAATCGGGCACGGGTCGGCCTCCGTCCCGCGACAAGTCGCTGGGCTCCCTAATTGCTCCCCGCGGGGATAGAATCTGCGTTCGACGGTTCCCCCCTTTCCGGAGCGTGCTGACATGGGTCTGTTCAAGTCGAAGGACGAGCGGCGGGTCGAGCGGGAGATGAAGGTCCGGCAGGGGCTGCGGTCGATCGAGAAGTCGATCCGGCAGCAGGAGAAGTTTTCCGAGGACTTCATCAAGAACGCCCAGCACGCCCGGAAGATCGGGGACGAGCAGCAGTACCAGTTCATCCGCGGGGCGCTGAAGAAGACGGCCGCGGTCAAGAAGATGCTCGAGCGGCAGCTGCTGGCGATCAAGAACGCGATGCTGATCAACCAGCAGGCGATGGCGAGCAAGGAGTTCGCCCAGTCGATGAACCTGATGGCCGAGGAGATCGGCAAGACGTTCGGGGAGCTCGACCTGACCAAGACGCAGGCGCAGTGGGAGCGGGCCGTCGCGCAGGCGGGCAGCATGGAAGAGCGAATGGAAATCTTCATGGACTCGATGGAGCAGTCGGCGATCGCCGGGAGCTCGACCGGGCCGACGAAGGAGCTCGTCACCGACGACGAGATCGACCGGATGATCCAGGCCGACGTGCTGGCGGCCGAGAAGCAGGAGCTCGGCAAGCTCGACGCGCTCGAGAGCGAGATCGCGAAGGAGCTGGGGGCGACGAAGCAGCGGGACTAATGTCGCTCGCTTCGATTATCGCAATCTTTTGTTGTGCCGGCGCGCGATGGCGGGGTAGGATTCGCGCGCCCACGTCGTCGCACTTCGAGGGGGCGGCCCTTCCGTCCACGAGGTTTCGCCATGTTCGCCAAACTAATCCCGGCATCCGTGTTAGCGTGCGCGATCGTCCTCACGTCCGCCGCCCGCGCGGCCGAGCCGAGCAAGGACGAAGCGGTGCAGATCCTGAAGGACTTCCACGCGGCGCTCAAGGCGAAGGACTACACTAAGGCGATCACCTTCCTGGGCACGCCGCCGGGCGTCAAGGAAGGCGATCTCCAGTATGCGGCGCGGCAGTTCATCAAGAACAAGGAGATCTCGGAGGAGGGGATCGCGATCCTGGCCGCCAAGGGGCGCTGGGTGAAGCTGACCGAGGGGGCGCCGTCGAAAATCGAGCGGTATACGAAGATGTGGGGCGTGAAGGCCGAGGAGTGCCATTTCCTGGTGCTCGGGAGCGCCGAGGCCGGCTTTCACTGGGACGGCAAAGTGCTCAAGATTTACCGGTGCGACGACATCGGCAAACTGACGGCGGACGACGCGAAGTGACACGGTTGGCTCGCGCGCGAGGGGGTCATGGAAAGGCGCCGCTTGAGCGCGTAACGATTAGCGATTAATGCTTAAGCGGGCGAACGGCCCGTAAGTATTAATGATTGATCGTTACCGCCCGACGCCGACCAGGACGCGCTCATGAAATACGCCATCTGCAACGAACTGTTCGACAACTGGGACTTCGCCCGCGTCTGCTCGTTCATCAAGGAGACGGGCTACGCCGGCGTGGAGATCGCGCCGTTCACGCTCGCCGAGCACGTGAACAAGATCTCGCCCGAGCGGCGGCGCGAAGTGCGGGCGGCGGCGGAGAAGGCGGGGGTCGACATCCTCGGCATCCACTGGCTGCTCGCCAAGGTCGTGTCGGACAAGCCGCTGTACGTGACGCACCCGGACCCGGCAGTGCGGAAGGATACGGCCGACTACTTCGTCGAGCTTACCAAACTGTGCGCCGACCTCGGCGGACGGATCATGGTGATCGGGTCGCCCAAGGCGCGGGACCTGATGCCGGGCGTGTCGCGCGACCAGGCGATGGAGTTCTCGCGCGAGGTGTTTTCCGCCTGTTTGCCGCTGGCCGAGAAGCACGGCGTGACGCTGGCGATCGAGCCGCTGGGGCCGGCGGAGACGAACTTTCTGAACAGCGCCGCCGACGGGATCGAGTTGATCGAGCGGGTCAATCACCCGCACTTCAAGCTGCACCTGGACGTCAAGGCGATGTCGAGCGAGCCGACGCCGATCCCGGACGTGATCCGCGCGAGCAAGGCGCACACGGTGCACTTCCACGCGAACGACCCGAACCTGCTCGGGCCGGGCATGGGTGAGGTCAAGTTCGAACCGATCTTCGCGGCCCTCAAGGAGACGGGGTACGACGGGTACGTGAGCGTCGAGGTGTTCGACTTCAAGCCAGGGGCGGAGCGAATCGCGCGCGAGAGCATCGAGTACATGAAGCGCACCGCGGGGTAATAGCGCGGGTTTATGGCGGAGGACATGGTCACCGGAGGTGACCATGCCGCTTGATTCTCACCACGCGAGTCCCGCGCGCATGTATAACCGGACGGCACGTCTGTCCGGATCTACATCAGCGAGGTGATCGTGGTATTCCGCCGACCGTTGATCGGGTCGTTGCTCGCGCTCGTCGTCGCGTCCGCGGGGCACGCGGTGCCGCTGCGCGTCGGCGCGTACGTCCAGGACGTCTCGCCGACCGTCTTCCCCGTGATCATCAACGGCGGGATGGCCGAGCGCCTGGCCGACAAGGTCGTCGACCCCGTCAACGCCCGCGCGTTCGTGATCGAGGGCGACAAGCCCGTCGGCGGCGGGCGCGAGAAGATCGCGATCGTCGTGGTCGACTCGTGCATGCTCCCGCGCGAGTTGCTCGACGTCGCCAAGGAGAAGGCCAAGGCTTTGACGGGCATCGCGACCGACCGAATGCTCATATCCGCGACGCACACGCACTCGGCGCCGAGCAGCATGGGCTGCCTGGGGTCGGACGAGGACGTGAACTACACGAAGGCGCTGCCCGACCAACTCGCCAGGGCGATCGCCGAGGCCGACAAGCGCCTGGCGCCGGCCCAGGTCGGGTGGACGGTCGTCCAGGACCCGGATCACACCGCGATCCGCCGGTGGATCTTTCGGCCGGACCGGATGCGAAACGACCCGTTCGGCGAGTTGATCGTGCGCGCGACGATGCACCCGGGCCACCTGTCGCCGGACGCGATCAGCGAGGCGGGGCCGGAAGATCCCGGCCTGACGATTGTCTCGTTCAAGCATGCCGACGGCCGGCCGCTCGCGCTGCTCGCGAACTACTCGATGCACTATTTCTCGTCGCCGGCGGTGTCGGCGGACTACTTCGGCAAGTTCGCCGCCAAGGTCTCGGAGATCGTCGCGCCGGGCGAGAAGGATTTCGTCGCGGCGATGTCGCAGGGCACGAGCGGCGACGTCTGGCTGGCTGATTACGCGAAGCCGGCCCCCGCGGAGAAGCGAAACATCGAGGTCTACTCGCGCGAGCTCGCCGAGAACGTGTCGGCCGCGACCAAGGGCATCAACTACACGTCCGAGGCGCCGGTCGCGATGGCCGAGGCGACGCTGAAGCTCAAGCGCCGCGTGCCCGACGAGAAGCGGCTGGCGTGGGCGCGCGAGAAGGTCGCTGCGCTGCAGAAGGCGACCGGCGAGGGCAAGCCGCTCAAGCCCAGGCAACAGCCCGACATCTACGCGCGCGAGGCGGTCCTCCTGCACGAGACCCCGGAGCGCGAGCTCAAACTCCAGGCGATTCGTATCGCCGACCTGGCGCTGACCGGCATTCCGAATGAGGTCTACGCGCTCACGGGCCTGAAACTCAAGGCCATGAGCCCCCTGCCGACGACGGCGAACGTGTCGCTCGCCAACGGCTCCGAGGGGTACATTCCGCCGCCCGAGCAGCACCCGCTGGGCGGCTACACGACGTGGCCCGCGCGCACGGCGGCGCTCGAACCGCAGGCGGAGCCGCGGATCGTCGAGGCGGTGGTG
>DATHXE010000906.1:0-4481 GCA_035459845.1 Tepidisphaeraceae bacterium
GATCAGCAAGTCCAAGAGCACCGTGATCTTCATCAACCAGATCCGCGAGAAGATCGGCGTGATGTTCGGCAGCCCCGAGACGACGACGGGCGGGCGGGCGCTCAAGTTCTACAGCTCGATCCGCATCGACGTCCGCCGGACGGGGACGATCAAGGAGGGCGAGGTCAGCGTGGGCAACCGCACGCGCGCCCGCGTGGTCAAGAACAAGATCGCCCCGCCGTTCCGGGACGCCGAGTTCGACATCATGTTCGACCGGGGCATCAGCTACGAAGGCGACCTGGTCGACCTCGCGTCGGCCGCCAACATCGTGGAGAAGTCGGGCGCGTGGTACTCGTACAAGGGCACGCGCCTGGGCCAGGGCCGCGAGGCCGCCAAGCAGTTCCTGTTCGACAACAAGGACCTCGCCCAGGAGATCCGCGAGGCGGTGCTGGCGAATCGCGGCCTGATCGAACAGACCCAGTCGGCGGCGGCGAAGGGCGAGGCGACGCCGGCGTCGGAGGAATGATTCGAGTGGTTCGTTTGCCGCTTGCGGCTTAGCGACGACGGCTCGTTCACGCAACAACCTCTCGAAGCCCACGAAACCCTGTTTCGTGGGCTTGTTCGTTTAGTGATTCGCCACCCTGTCGCGGTGACGTGACCGTGCTTACCGTTGGTGCGACAGTCTGCTGTGGAATTCGCCCGTGCCAGTGGCTGCGGGTTCGTGACGTCGTTTACGCCGGGTCGAGAGTTTCCGGCGGGCGCGCGCGTTTTTGCTTCGCCAGTTGATGTTTCTTCCTTTAGCATTCGTCCCAGCCTGGGGGTCCGATAATCGCCGTCCGAACCATGCGGCGACCGTCGATCTGACGCATCGTTAAAGCCAAACCCGCGAACAGCCGATGCTCCGATAATGGGCGTGGCCGGTGGACTGCCCGGGAGGATCTTCCCGGGCGTGCCCGCCGCCAACCGTGCCCACGATCGTCGCGGCACCGTCGCAGGGGTTCTACGCACCGTCCTTGGAGCCGTATGGGACGCCGATTCGCCGTCGCACTGTTGGGCATCGGGGCCATGTCGCTGTCGTGCAGCCGCGCGCCGCTGTCGGCCGCGCGGCAGGCGAACGCGTCGGACCACCCGGTCCTCGCGGCCGAAGCCGGCGACCCGGCCGACGCCTCCCCGCTCGCCGGGCTCGAGGCCAAGTTCGAATCCCTCGCCACGCGCCTGGCACCGTCGGTCGTCGCCATCTCGGCGAGCACGCAGGTGCTCGACGCCGACGATCTGCTCCGCGCCGACGAGCTCAACCCCGAGAAACTCGAGACGCTGCTCGACCGCACGACCCGCATGGTCGGCACCGGCCTGGTGATCGACGCCGACGGGTACATCCTGACCAACGAGCACGTGATCGGGGAGGCCGAGAACGTCTGGGTGACGACCGACGCGGGCAAGGTGTACCCGGCGCTGGTCGTCGGCACGGACCCGCGGCAAGACCTGGCGGTGCTGAAGATCCCCGCGACCGCCATGAAGCCCGTGACGTTCGCCACGCCGGACGCGCCGCTGGCGCGCGGGCAGTGGGCGATCGCGATCGGCAACCCGTACGGCCTGGCGACGGCGGGCAACCAGGCGCTGTCGGTCGGCGTCGTCAGCGCGCTGGACCGGGCGCTGCCGAAGCTGTCGAAGAAGGAAAACCGCCTCTACTCGGGCCTGGTGCAGACGACCTGCCCGATCAACCCGGGCAACTCGGGCGGGCCGCTGTTCGACATCCACGGGCGCGTGATCGGCATCAACACGGCCGTCATCCTGCCCGAGAAGAAGACCAACGGGATCGGGTTCGCGATCCCGGTCACGCGGCAGCTGATGGAGACGGTCGCGGGGTTGAAGGACGGGCGCGAGGTCGTGTACGCGTACCTGGGCGTGTCGGTCGTGACGCCGACCCCGGGCCAGCGGCGCTCCGCGGGCCTGGACGATCAGAGCGGCGTGCGCGTCGAGACGGTCGACCGCGCGTCTCCCGCCGACGGTTTGCTGAAAGAGGGCGACCTGCTCGTGACGGTCGACGGGCGGACCCTGCGCGACAGCGAACAGTTCGTACGCGTCGTCGGTCAGGCCCCGATCGACCGGCCGACGGACATGACGGTCGTCCGCGACGGCAAGCCGCTGGCGGTGTCGGCCACGCTCCGCAAGCGCGCCCCGATGACCGCCGCCGTCACCCGCGACAGCCGGCGGATGCGGTTGGAGGGGATGCTCGTCGGCCCGGTGCCGGCGCACTGGGCGGGCGCCAAGGCGGCGGCCGTGAGCGCGACCAAGGGCCTGGTCGTTTTGGCGGTGAGCGCCCGGAGCAAGTTCGCTCGGGACGGCGTCCGCGAGGGTGACGTGATCACGGCCGTCGGCGGGCAGTCGATCCAGGACGTGGTCGAGCTGCAGAAGCTGGTGAACGATTTGCCGCCGGAGAAGCGGACGATCACGACGGCCCCGCGGGCGAAGGGAACGGCGGGGAACGCGGTGGCGGCGACGTCGCGCGACTGATGCCGTCAGGCGCGTCGTCGAAGCCGGGGCGGACGAACGCGCGGGCCTTGGGGAACAATCGCTCGGTCTCGCGGCGGAGGCGGTCCAGGCGCACCAAAAAGTCGATGATCGCGTCGCCGTGGTCGGGGAGGTGGGCGCGGAGGCGGGCCCACGCGTCGAGCGAGCGGTCGATCGAGATCAGGGCGACCTTGGCCGAGCCGTTGGCGTCGGAGTCGCGGGCATCGTGCTCGGCCTGGCGGGATTCGGGATCGTCGTCGCCGGCTTCGTCCATGAGGTCGGCGAACGGGTCGTCCGGGTCGTGGGCCACCTTCGACTCGACCGGGTGCTGTGAGACGGCCCGGTAGGTCTTGGGCGGGATCATCGTGTGGTACCAGCGGACGACGTCGAGCGCATCCGCGAGCGACGCGGCCAAGGAGCCGACGTGCGACTCGGTGTGACCGGGCAGGCGGGCGAGGTGGGCCGAGACGAGCGAGTCGGCCGCGGCCTCGAACGCGTCGCGGTGCTCGGCGAGCCACTTGTGGGCGGTCATCGTGTAGTCGTGGGCGGCCTCGACGAGCGGGTGCTCCTTGGCCTGTGCGCGGCGGGCCTTCCCCTGCTCGATCTTCTTCTGGACGCGCGGGGTGTCGCCCGACTCGCTCACCAGCTTGTCGAAGTCGATGCCGCGCTCGGCGCAGTCTTCCCTGATCATCTCGATCGTGAGCTGGAAGCTGTTGGTGAGCGTGTCCCAGAAGGCCTGGTTGGCGACGTCGCGGGCGGCGGGGTCCTCGCCGGCGCGCTCCTCCTGCTCCATCTGGAAGTTGAGGCAGCGGGCGGTGAGCGGGCACCGCTCGCACCAGCGGTCGCAGTAGTTGTAGACGCCGGGGATGTTCCCGGGGTTGGCCGCGAGCTGACGGAGTCGCCGGGGGGTCATGTAGGGATTGTCGGGCCCCGGGGGATTTCGGGCAATCCGTGCATAACGATTAACGAGTAATGCTTAAGCATTAATCGTTACGGGTTACGCTCGCGCCGCGGCGTCCGATTCTGGATGCCCCCGCTTGCCCCGCCCCGCGTTTTCCGTACCCTTACGCGCCTTATGTCTATCCTCGTCAATTCCGCGACCAAGGTGATCTGCCAGGGCATCACCGGGTCGGCCGGCGCGTTTCATACCAAGGGGTGCCTGGACTACGGCACGAAGATGGTCGGCGGGGTGACGCCGGGCAAGGGCGGGCAGAAGGACGCCAACGGCCTGCCGATCTTCAACACGGTGGAAGAGGCGGTGAAGGCGACGGGGGCGGACGCGACGATGATCTTCGTCCCGCCGCCGTTCGCGGGCGACTCGATCATGGAGGCGGCGGCCGCGGGGATCAAGGTGATCAACGCGATCACCGAGGGGATCCCGGTGCTGGACATGATCAAGGCGAAGGAGTTCTTGAAGACGACGCCGGGCGTGTATTTGATCGGGCCGAACTGCCCGGGCGTGATCACGCCGGGCGAGTGCAAGATCGGGATCATGCCGGGGTACATCCACACGCCGGCCAACCAGGCCAAGAGCGGGAAGAAGGTCGGCATCATCAGCCGGAGCGGCACGCTGACGTACGAGGCGGTGTGGCAGTGCTCGACGCGCGGGATCGGGCAGACGACGTGCGTCGGGATCGGCGGCGACCCGGTCAAGGGCCTGAACTACATCGAGCTGTTGACGATGTTCAACGACGACCCGGACACGGACGGGATCATCCTGATCGGGGAGATCGGCGGGAGCGACGAGTCGGAGGCGGCGGCGTTCGCGAAGAAGAACGTCCGGAAGCCGATCGCCGCGTTCATCGCGGGGCGGACGGCGCCGGCGGGGAGAAGGATGGGCCACGCCGGGGCACTGATCTCCGGGGCGGACGACACGGCCGAGTCGAAGATCGCGAACCTCAAGGCGGCGGGGATCGCGGTGGCGGAATCGCCGGCGACGATCGGGGCGACGATGGCAAAGGTGCTGGGGGTGGCGGCGTAGGTCGTCGGTC
>DATHXE010000907.1:0-2949 GCA_035459845.1 Tepidisphaeraceae bacterium
CACTGGGTCAAGCTCGTCCGCCACGGGTCGCGCGTGCACGCGTACACGTCGCCGGACGGCAAGACCTGGGACCTGATCGGCTCCGACCGCTTCGAGACCGGCCCCACCGTTTTCGTCGGCCTCGTCGCCGCCAGCAAGGACAAGGACCGCCCCGCGACCGCCGTCTTCGACCACGTCGAGGTCACGACCGGTTCGCCCGCGCTCGAGTCGAGCACGAAGGGGTTCGTGACGCGCTCGGGCTCGTTCGTCGCCGCCGACGTCTGGGCGATCGAGGACGATCGCGTTCGCTTCACGCGGGACAACAAGCAGGACTCGATCGCGCTCGCCGACGTCGCGCGCGTCTGCTACCGCCCGGTGCTCGCCGAACACGCGAAGCGCTTGTCGCCCGATCAGCCCGGCGCACTCATGGCCGGCGGCGACTTCCTCGACGGCGACATCAAGGCCCTCAAGGACGGCCAGGTCTCGATCTCGTCTGTGCTGTTCGGCGTGAAGAAGATCTACCTCCACGAAGACCTGACCGCCGTCATCCTCCGCTCGCTCGACGTCGCCGCCGCCAAAGCCCCGCTGACAATCGTCACCGCCGACGCCTCCACCTACCGCGCCACGGCGTTGACGGCCAAAGGCGCCACCCTGGAGATCCAGGAACCCGCCCTCGGCACCGTTTCGCTCCCCCTGACGAGCGTGACCGAGATTCGGTCGGAGTAAGGTGATTTCGCGTCGCATTGAAAGCTTGCCGTCATCATGGGTATGATGCACCCTTCTGTGGGGGGCGGTCACTCGCACGTCATCCGGGCGGAGGTTTTAGCGTGAAGCGATTCATCAGCGTGGTCGTGGGCGGTCTCGGGCTCTGTGCCGGTCTTGCCACCGCCGAGGAGGTCGTGCGCATCCTGCCCGCGCCGGTGGTCGAGCCGGCCGCCCAGCAGCCCGCCGCGCCCGCCAAGCCCGCCGACAAGGGCCCCAAGCCCGCCGACAAGCCGGCCCCCGAGGCCAAGCCCGCCGACAAGCCGGCCGCCGGGGCCAAGGCCGAAGGCAAGCCGGCCGCCGGGGCCAAGGCCGAAGGCAAGCCCGACGCCAAGCCCGCCGAGGTGAAGGTCGCCCCCAAGCCCGCCGTCGCCGTCCGCCGCGTCGGCGTCGTCAACGTCGCCAATGCCAAGGCCCAGCGCGAGCGCCAGAAGCAGACCATCCAGGGCATGCCCGACGGCGGCACCTACAAGCTCGAGGACATCGTCCACTTCACCCTCGTCGACGGCCGCATCAAGGCCGAGTGGGTCGGCAATTTCACCGCCGGCCAGACGAAGCGCATCAAGATCAAGGGCTCCGACGCCGTCTACACCGTCGCCCAGTTCAACCAGCCGCCCAACAGCTTCTACACCTTCGTCCGCTACGACTTCGACGCGCCCGACGACGAGTTCTGGATGACCAACCTCAACATCCAGCAGGCCAACAACATGGTCACCCTCAGCGCGCAGGGGGCCGACCCCAACGGGCAGTTCACCAACTTCTACATGCTCCAGCGGCCCAACGGCGTGACCATGAACGTCATGGGCCAGAACCGCGCCGTCGTCTCCGGCAACGCGCCCGACCTCCTCGCCCTCCGCCGCTCCCACCCCGACGAGGTCCGCAAGTACCTCATCCCCACGCTCCGCCGGATGACCGGCCAGCCGATGCTCCGGCCCGGCCCCGCCGACGCGTACCGCGTCTTCACCACCATCCCCGCCGACCCGAAGGTCACCAGCCGCATCGACGCGCTCCTGCCGGCCCTCATGTCATCCGACGCCGAGGTCCGCGAGACCGCCGTCACCGCCCTCGCCAAGCTCGGCGTCCCCGGCGCGCTCGCCGCCCTGCGGTACGACCCGGCCGCGCTCGCCCCCGAGCAGGCCAACCGCCTCGACGAGCTCGTGCTCGCCCACACGCGCATGCCGATCGACGACCCCGAGGCCGCCGCCAAGGACCCCGACTTCCTCCTCGACTGCCTCGAAGACGAGGACGCGACGATCCGCAAGGCCGCGCTGGCCGCGCTGAACCTGGCGATGGGCAAAAAGCTCGCGATCGACGCCGACGCCGCCGCCGCCGCCCGCGAGAAGGCCCTCGACGCCGTCCGCAAGCAACTCGCCAAGGCCCGCAAAGAGGCCGACGCCAAGGCCGCCAAGGACAAGCCCGCGGCGGCGCCCGGCGCGCCCGGGGCCCCGGTCGCCGACCCGAACGTGATCGCGCCGGTCCTGCGACCGGTCGCGCGACCGCTGCCGGCGCGCATCGAGCCCGTGGAGTAACTCGCGCACGTTGTCCGGCGCGGGGCGCCGCGCTACGATCGTCCCATGGATTCGCCCCCCACGTCTTCGCGCCCGCAGATCGTCAGTCCTGATACCTTGCGCGGCTCGCCCGGCGACCGCACCCCGCCCGGCCAGACCCTGACCGCTAAGTGGCCCGTCCTCCACTACGGCAGCGTCCCCAAGGTCGACCCCCGCTCCCCCGACTGGCGGCTGCGAATCTTCGGCCTGGTCGAAGACGAGTACGAGCTGTCCTACGACGAGATCCGCGCGATGCCCGCCGTCGACGTCGTGTGCGACATGCACTGCGTCACCCACTGGAGCCGCCTGAACAACACGTTCACCGGCGTGCCGCTCAAGGCCATCATCGAGCGCGCCCGGCCCAAGCCCGAGGCGCGGTTCGTCATGTGTCACAGCGAGAAGGGGTTCACGGTCAACGTCCCGCTCAAGGAGTTCGTCGCCGACGACTGCATCCTGGCCTATCAGTGGGAGGGCGAGGACCTCACCCCCGACCACGGCTGGCCCCTGCGCGGCCTGGTCCCCCGGCTGTACCTGTGGAAGAGCGCCAAGTGGATCCGCGGCATCGAGCTCCGCGCCACCGACGCCCCCGGCTTCTGGGAACAAAACGGCTACCACATGCACGGCGACCCATGGGACGAGGAGCGCTTCGGCTGGTGAGTTG
>DATHXE010000908.1:0-1846 GCA_035459845.1 Tepidisphaeraceae bacterium
GACCACCGCCGCGGTCGCGAAAGCCAAGACCCGCGGCCCCACCACCCAGCTCCTCGACATCCTCCGCGCCGAGAACTCGCGCTACCCGACCACCCAGCGGCTCGACTCCCCGCTCAACCTGAAGTACGCCGCCCACGCCGTCGTCCGCGACCCGGTCTACCTCGACCTCCGCGGCAACCTCTGGATCACCCGCCCGGACGCGCCCGCCGAGTTCGACTTCCTCAAGGCCGGCCAGACCGACACCGCCACACACCTGGTCCGCGAGGTCGTCCGGTTCATCCTCTGGTCCACCACCGCCCCCGACCGCCGCGGACAGCGCGCCTGGCTCCCCCACCTCGTCGTCGATTCGCCCGCCGGCGGGTTCGACCTGCTCGACCCGACCGGCCGCCGGCACCTGCCCGACACGCTCGGCTACCGGTGGGCCCGGGCCCAGGTCCTGCCCGACCCGCGTACCGGCCGGAGCCGAATCATCGTCCCCACCGCCACCGGCATCTGCGCGTTCGCGTTCGACGACGACCCCGCCGCCATCGCGAGCGCCCACCACCGCCTGCTCGACCCCGCCAAACACAAGCCCGACCGGTGCGCCGTCCAGACGTCGATGGACCTGCAGGGCATCGTCGCCTGGGTGACGGACATCGTCGGCGGTCGCGGCGTCAAAGGCGCGGGCGTCGCCCGCTTCGCCCCCGTCCCGCCCGCCGCCGGCGACGCCAGCCCGCCCGCGTACAAGTGGACCGACCTCACCGGCAAGGCCGGCTGGCCCGACCAGGTCGCGCACATGGTCCCCCTGCTGGACGGGTCGATCCTCCAGATCGTCACCCCCGATACGACCGACCCCGCCGACAAGGACAAGGTCACGTTCTCGATGAACAGCGTCGGCGCGGCCGCCACCGCCGTCGACGAGCGCAAGATCGTCCGCCTCGCGTTCGAACTCTCCTCGCCCGACCTCGAGAAGCGCGAGAAGGCCTTCGCCGAGCTCACCCAGTACGGCCCCGGCATCACGCCCATCCTCGAAAAACTGCTCGAGGAATCGTCGCCCGAGGCCCGCGTTCGCATCGAGCAGCTCCTCAAGTCCAAGATCGAGCCCGGGCTCGGCGGGATGTCCCTGGTCGATTCGCGCATGCGGATCGTCTCGCGCCTGGCCGACGGCGGCGTGATCTGCTTCGCCGAGCAGGGCGTGGCCATCCCGCGCGACGCCGACGAGCAGCCGCAGTACGTCTCCCCCGCCTGGCTGTCGATCCGCCCGGGCTACCCGGTGCAGCTCCTGGCGCCCGCGCTCGTCGCCGAGCTCAACCCCGACAAGCACAAGGTCATCGCCTGGGCCCAGGAGTGGATCGTCATGGACCCGGTGCTCGGCCCCCAGTGGTACCTGGGCAACCGCCTCGAACCTTTGCTGAAAAAGTCCGAGCGAGAGTTCACGACGTTTGCCGGCATCGACGCGACGGGCCGCTGGTTATTCCAATCGCCCACGCCGGCACAACCGTCCTCCGCGAAAGCAACCGACAAGCGCCCCGCGACGGCGACGACCGCACCGACATCGCGCGCCACCAACACCCCCACGACGACCGCGTCCCGCGCGACCGACCCCGCCCGCGCCACCGCCGCCGCCCCGCGCACGCTCGTCCTCGACCCCCGCCTCCCCGACACCACCCCGCGCCTCCCCGGCTGGGAACTCCCGCCCTCGGCCGGCAAAGTCGGCTGGGACAAGAATCACTGGCCCGTCATCTTCATCGACGCCAAGCCCAACCCGATCCCCTGGGCCCTGGGCGAGTCCGACTGGCGCGTGATCGACCCCGCCAAGGAGAAGGTCTTCACCGAACCCGCCGACGTCCCCGTGCCCACCTACCCG
>DATHXE010000909.1:0-13969 GCA_035459845.1 Tepidisphaeraceae bacterium
TTCTCGAACGCCGCCCGCGCCGCCTGATCCCCGCCCGCCGCGGCGGCCGTGTCCACGAGCGCGAACACCGCCACGTGCGACTTGCAGTCGACCGCGCGGAAGTATGCGAAGTACGGCCAGCCCTTCGCGTCGAACGGCATCACCCAACACGCGAGCGTCATGTATCCCTGCTCGTGCAACGCCGTCTGAACAGCCGGTTGGCCGAACTCGACCTTCCCCAGCGCCGCCCGCATCCCCGCGAGGAGCGCCTCGCGCAACCCCGCCTCGTCCTTCACCGACGGCAACAGCCGCACCGATATCACGCACCGGCGGCCCTCGCGATCGCCGACGGAACGGAACGAGATCTCATCCCCGTTCGCGCCCACCTTCGCCCAGCCCGCCGGCGACTCAAACTTTACGGGTCCAAGCGCCAACTCCATGGCGGTCGTCGCTTGACTGCATGCCGCCAATGCCAGCCCCACCCGAACGATCCAGCGTATCTCGCAACGGGTCATGACGAGCCTCCGCAACAGGTGGCCCCTCATCCGCTGACCCTCGCGCGCCTTCAAGGGTTAGACAACGCCCCAAACGGGGCAGTCGCGCGCGCCCGTTCGGTTCGGCCGAACGAAAAGACGGACGAACGCCTCACGACGTTCGTCCGTTCCGTTCAGTCGCTAAGCCGCAAGCGGCAGGCGCTGCAATTCTCGATTCGCCCTACACCAATTTCTCCGCGATCTGCACCGCGTTCGTCGCCGCGCCCTTGCGGATCTGGTCGCCGCTGACGAACAAGTCGATCCCGCGGCCGTCTTCCCGGCTGATGTCCTGGCGGATCCGGCCGACGAGCACGTCGTCCTGCCCGCTGGCCTCCAGCGGCATCGGGAAGTGGTTCGCGTCGACGTTGTCTACCAGCTTCACGCCCGGGGCCTTGCCGAGGATCTCGCGCACCTGCGCGGGCGTCATCGGCCGCTCGAACTCGATGTTGATGCTCTCGCAGTGCGCCCGCGGCACCGGAATGCGGATGCAGGTGGCCGAGACCATGATCCGCGGGTCGGCGAAGATCTTTCGGGTCTCGTTGACCATCTTGTTCTCTTCTTCGTTGTACCCGTTGGCCGCGATCGCCGTGTTGTGGCTGAACACGTTGTTGGCGATCTGGTGCGGAAACTTCTCTTTCACGATCGGCTGACCGGTCGCGTACGCCTTGAGCTGGGCGTCGAGCTCGTACAGCCCCCACGCGCCCGCCCCGCTGACGGCCTGGTACGTGCTGATGACCAGGCGCTTGACGCGGTTGACCTTGTGCAGCGGCCAGACCGGCACGTTCATGATGATCGTCGAGCAGTTCGGGTTGGCGATCAGGCCGTTGTGCTTGTGGATCGCCTCGGGGTTGACCTCGGGCACGACCAGCGGCACGCCGTCCTTCATCCGGAACGCGGACGAGTTGTCGACGACCACCGCGCCGGCCTTCACCGCCGACGGGCCGAACTCCTTGGAGATGTTACCGCCCGCGCTGAACAGCGCGATCTGCACGTCCTTGAACGAGTCGTGCGTCAGTTCCTCGATCGTGTACGCCCGGCCTTTGAATTGGACGGTCTTCCCCGCGCTCCGCGCCGACGCGAGCACCTTGAGCGTCTTGATCGGGAAGTCGCGCTCGGCGAGCACGCGCAGGAACTCCTCACCCACGGCCCCGGTGGCCCCGACGATCGCGACGTTCACGGACATGGAAACTCCAGGAGAAGTCAGAAGTCAGAATCGAGTAGGAAAACGAAAAGGCCGCCGGTGAAAACCCGTCCGTGCCTGGCGAACCGCATGCGGGCCTCCGACCGGGTCGGAAGCGCAACACACGGAACCTAGCACGTTTTGGTCGTCATCGGCGGCCTTCAACACTGAGGGGGGCGAGTGAGTCGCAATCCGCTACGCCCACGCCGGGATGACGATCATCGCACATTTTTTCGCGCGCTTCAAGACGCCCCAAGTACCGCCCCATTTTCTGCGCCGCCCCGTTTTTTGCGATGTAAACTGCCGTTACAACCATTTTCGGCGGCCCTATTTTATCCAATTTTACAGACACCCTAATTGGGGCGGTTGTACTTCTCACGCAGAATGGTAATTATCCCTACGTCACCTCTGTGGGAGAGGGACAGAACCACATCCGCCGGACTGCCGTGCGAGCGAAAGTTCTTTGGTGAGCCGCATCACACGCCCTTCCCATGACGACGTGTCATACCGCGCCCCGCGGAAGCGGGTGCTGCTCGCGCTGTCGTACTACGACCACCGGCACCACGCCGGCGTCGCCCGCTACGCCGCCGAGCACGGGTGGGCGCTCGAAGACGCTTACACGCAGATGAAGTCCCTCCCGCACGACTGGGACGGCGAGGGCGTGATCTCGTTTCACGGGGACGACCCGGACTACATCGCCTGGCTCACCCGCGCCGCAGCCCGGACGGACGGCCCGCACGTAGTCGACATCGGGGAGCCGGGCGGCCTGACTCCCTTTCCCCGCGTCTGCTCTGACGCCCCGCGCCTGGCCGAACTGGCCGTCGGTCACTTCGCCGCCAAGGGGTACACGACGCTCGGGTTCACCTGGCTGGTGGACCGCCCAGTCGTCAGGTCGCGGGCCGCGGCCCTCGCTGCCGAGGCCGCCCGGCAGAACATCAACCTGTTCGAGCTGCCACTGGATCAGGTCCGGTCGCTCGCGACCGCCGCGCTCCCGGTCGGGCTCATCGCGGCTAATGACGCCGTCGCCGTCCGCGCGCTGCGCGCGTGCGAGGACGCGGGCCTGCACGTCCCGGAGCAGGTCGCCATTCTGGGCATCGACAATTTCGAGTACCGGTGCGTGCCGGCGGCGGTGCCGCTGTCGAGCGTAGACGCGGCCCAGGAGCGGATCGGGTACGAGGCCGCCGCCCTGCTCGACCGCCTGATGGCCGGCGAGCCCGCGCCGGCCGAGCCCGTGCGCGTGCCGCCGGTGGGCGTGGTCGAGCGCGAGTCGACGGACATGCTGGCCGTGACCGACGTCGAGGTCGCGCGGGCGCTGCGGCACGTCGCCCGGTACCACCGCGGGCGCATGGGCCTGAAGGACGTCGTCCGCGCGACCGGGATCTCGCTGCGGCGGCTTCAGACGCGCTTCAAGGCGGCGCTGGGCCGGACGATTTTGCAGGAGATCAACGGCCGGCGCGTCAGGCACGCCCAGAAGCTGCTGCAGACGACGAACAAGAAGGTCCGCGCCGTGGCGCTCGAGTCGGGGTTCGGCAGCGCGGTGAAGTTGATCCGCGTGTTCGGGCAATACGTCGGCACGAGCCCGAAGCGGTACCGCCGGCAGTGGCGGGCCGAGTTCGGGCAGGGGCCGCTCGGGGTCGACCCGGGCGGGGCGGACCGCCCGGTCCCGCAGGCCGGCGTCAGCACCGCGCCCGCCGCCGCGCGAAAGGCGGGGCAGAAATGAATCCGCGGGGGACCGGTTCACATAGCGGGTTCGTACCAACGCCCGCGCGCCCGCGCGGGCCGGCGCGGAAGCGCGTCCTGCTCGCGCTGCACTATTACGACTACCGCCACCACGCCGGCGCGGCGCGCTACGCCGCCGAGCACGGGTGGATCCTCGAGGACGCCCACGCCCAGGACCGCCTGCTCCCGCCCGCGTGGAACGGCGACGGCATCATCTCCTTCCACGGGTCGAGCCCCGAGTTCCTCGAGTGGGTCAAGACGGCGCGCGTGCCGATCGTCGACATCGGCGAGTACGACGAGTTCAGCACCCTCCCGCGGGTCAAGACCGACCCGAACAAGATCGCCCGGCTCGCCGTCGAACACTTCGCCCAGCGCGGGTACAAGTCGGTCGCGTTCACGTGGGAGATCGACTCGCCCGTGTCGCGCCGCCGCGGCGCGGCGATGCGGCAGGCCGCCGACGCGCTGGGGCTGGCCTACCGCAACTTCCCCCTCAAGGCGCTGGGCGAGCTGAAGACGATCGACGGCGCGCTGCCGGTCGGCCTGCTCGCCGTCCACGACGCGCTGGCCGTCCGCGCCCTGTCCGTCCTCGAGGACGCCGACATCCCCGTGCCCGAGCAGGCGGCCGTGCTGGGCATCGACAACTTCGAGTACCGGTGTATTCCCGCGCAGACCCCCCTGTCGAGCATCGACCCGGACCAGGAGCGCGTGGGGTACGAGGCCGCCGCGCTGCTCGACAAGCTCATGACCGGCGGCGCGCCGCCGTCCGGCCCGGTGCTGGTGCCGCCGCGCGGGATCATCGAGCGCGACTCGACGCGCATGCTCGCCGTCGACGACGTCGAGGTCGCCCGCGCCCTGCGGTTCATCATCGCCGGGTACACCGGCCCGATCCAGCTCGGCGACGTCGCCGACGCGACCGGCCTCTCCCTCCGCCGTCTGCAGACCCGGTTCAAGGCCTCGCTCGGCCGGACGATCCTGCAGGAGATCAACACGCGGCGCGTCAAGCACGCGCAGGGGATCCTGGCCGCCACCAACCACAAGATCCGCACCGTCGCCGCCGAGGCGGGCTTCGGGAGCGCGGTGAAGATGATCCGCGTGTTCAAGCAGTACGTCGGCACGAGCCCGAAGCGGTATAGGCGGCTCGTGCGCAAGGGCGAACAGGAAAACACGCGAGCGTAAGAGTAGCTCAACATTCCGATGTTGAGGAGCGGCGTCCGAACGCCCATGACCGTGAATACGAAACGTGCGTGTTCCAACGCACTTCCTCAACATCGGAATGTTGAGCTACATCACGCAAACCGAACCTGCCAACCCCCCGCGCCAATCCTTCAACCCGCGCCCTACGATAGCGGTATCTCTTTACGTCTGGGGCACCCCGGTTTGACCCGTGAACGTGCCCAGCGGCCTCGGGCCGTGTTGTTGTTCCGCCGTCGTACGCTGTCGCGAGGCCTTTCTTCATGCCCGTCACGCTCGAGCAAGCCAAGCCGCCGCAGGAGCCCAAGCGCACCGAGGTCGGCAGTTACTTCATCTCGAATTACCCGCCGTTCTCCGCGTGGACGCCCGATCATGCGGCCGAGGCGATCGCCGCGATCGATTCGCCGCCCAAGCGCCCGGACGCGCGGCTGGGGCTTTACCTGCACATCCCCTTCTGCCGGAAGCGCTGCAAGTTCTGCTACTTCCGCGTCTACACCGACAAGAACGCCGACG
This sequence comes from Tepidisphaeraceae bacterium, assembly GCA_035459845.1. GTDB lineage: Bacteria > Planctomycetota > Phycisphaerae > Tepidisphaerales > Tepidisphaeraceae > DASPKW01. Next base: position 5,116 of record DATHXE010000909.1, read on the forward strand.
AGGTCGAGACGTACCTGTCGGCCCTGTCGCAGGAGATCGCGCTGTACGCCGACCGCCCCGGGTTCGGCGGGCGGCAGTTCGAGTTCGTCTACTTCGGCGGCGGGACGCCGTCATTTCTGAGCAATGCTCAGCTCGAGCGCCTGGTCGAGCGGATCAACAAGAACTGGCGGTGGGACGCGGCCAAGGAAGTCACGTTCGAGTGCGAGCCGGGGACGCTCAAGGAGTCGAAGCTCCAGACGATCAAGAAGATCGGCGTGACCCGCCTGTCGCTGGGCGTCGAGCACTTCGACGACGAAATCCTGTCGATTAACGGCCGGGCGCATAAGTCGCCCGAGGTCTACCGGGCGTGGGACTGGATCCGCAGCGTCGGGTTCGACCAGGTCAACATCGACCTGATCGCCGGCATGCTGGGCGAGACCGAATCGAAGTGGAAGACGACCGTCGAGAAGGCGATCGCCCTCGACCCGGACTCGGTCACCATCTACCAGATGGAAGTGCCGTACAACACGAAGATCGCCAAGGACGCGAAAGATCACGGCGACACCGAGACGCCGATCGCGAGTTGGGCCGAGAAGCGCGCGTGGGTCGACTACGCGTTCCGCCAGTTCGAGGCCGCGGGGTACAAGGTGAGCAGCGCGTACACGCTGGTGAAGCCCGAGCGACACGCCGGCTTCGTCTACCGCGACTCGCTCTGGCGCGGGGCGGACCTGGTCGGCACGGGCGTGGCGAGCTTCGGCCACTTCCAGGGCGTGCACTACCAGAACCTGGACCAGTGGGGCGACTACGTCGGCGCGATCACCGCCGGGCGACTGCCGATCAACCGCGCGCTGCCGGTGACGGACAAGCAGCGGCTGATCCGCGAGACAATTCTGCAGCTCAAGACCGGCACGCTCGACGCGGCGTACTTCGAGAGCAAGTTCGGCGTCGAGATCGTCAAGACGTTCGCCGAGCAGTTCAAGTCGATCGAGGCCGAGGGCGCCGCGACCCTCAAAGGCGACACGATCGAGCTCACCCGCGAAGGCCTGCTGCGGGCGGACTCGCTGCTGCCGCGGTTTTTCGAGCCGCAGTTTCAGAACGTCCGGTATACGTAGGACGAGCGTCGCGTGGCCGCGACGGCTAAACGGGCAACCCGCGGGAACTCAGGACTCAGCACACAGGACTGCCGAATGAACCTCCTCCGCACCCAGCCGCTCGCCGAGTTCACCACGCCCGCCGACGCGTTCGCCGAACTCGCGAGCGGGTTCGTGGGGTGCGCGGGGCTGGCGCTGGACGCCGCCGTCGTCGCCGCGGAGGACGTGCCCGAGCCGTACCGCACGCTGCTCGTCCACGAGAAGCACATGACCCTCACGCTCACGGCGCACTACAACGCGTTCCTCGAGCTGCAGGTCAAGGAGATGCACTACGAGGGGACGCTCTACTCGCGCAAAATCACGCTGACCGCCCCGCGCCCGGTCGGCGAGTCGCCGGTCGTCGAGTTCGGCCTGATCCGGCTGGACCTGAAGTACGTCCCCCAGCCGGTGTGGCAGGAAATTTTCCAGCAGCGCACGCCGATGGGCGAGCTGCTGCTGCGGCACAACATCCTCCAGCGCATCCAGCCCAAGTGGTTCCTGAAGTTCGAGCCAGACAGTGCCGTGCTCAAATGGATGGGGTGCAAGACGGACAAACCGCTCTACGGGCGGCTGGGCACGATCTACTGCAACGGGGACCCGGCGGTCGAGGTGTTGGAAGTGGTGACGGGGGTGTGATCGGCGCCAAAAGGGCTGTGTCACTTCAGTGACCGGGCGCCAAACATCTCGCGCCCGGTCACTGAAGTGACACAGGCCTCGCGTTTACTTCTTCTCTCCCGTTATCCCCAGCATCCGCTCAGTCGCCGACGTCGGTCCGGGCTTCGCCTCGCCCGCCAGCGCCGCCTCGATGCGGTCCATCTTCTGGTGCAATTGCATCACGGCCAGGTGGGCGCGCAGGTTGACCTGGTAGTCCAGGTCCGCGCGAATGCGGTCCTTCTCGCCCGAGCGGTTCTGGCTCACGAGCACGAAGATCGACAAAAAGATCGCCTCGAGCGAGACGATCATCGTCAGCAGCTGGTACGGGTACGGGTCGAACGCGCGTTCGCCGAGGATGGCATTGAGGATCATCCACCCGGCGAACATGAACACGTGGAACAGGACGAACGGCTGGCTCGCGCTGACGGCGGCGATCAGGTCGGCCGCCCGCTGCCACGCGGTCGATTTCTCCTCGAACACCTCGTTGACGTTCTTCACCCCGCGGAGCTTCTCGAGCATCTCGCGCTGCCGCTGGCCGAGGACGGTCAGGATGTGCACGGCGGCGGCGGGGTGGCGCTGGAGGAAGGCGAGGAAGTCGTGGCGGGTGAGCGTGAGGAGGATGCAGTCGGTCTGGGCGCGGATGGTCGCGGTGCGCGGGCCGCCGTCGAGGAGCGAGATCTCGCCGAAGAAGTCGCCCGCCGCGAGCATGGCGAGCGTGATCTCGTGCCCGGCCTCGTCGGGGTAGCAGACCGCGAGGCGGCCGACGGTGACGAGGTAGAAGTCGCTCCCCTCCTCGCCGATCCAGAAGACCGGCTGCTGGGCGGTGAACCGCTTTTCCGTGAGGAGCTGGGCGAGGTCGGCGAGCTCGGCCGGGGCGAGCTTGGCGAACAAGGGGATGTGGGCGAGCAGGTCGGGGTCCATCCGTCAGAGTCCCTTTATCGAAGACGTAGAGGCCGCAAAGACGCGAAGGCGCGAGGGGGCACGCGCGGCCCCGTCACTTGTCTAAACGGTTTATCGACCGTCCCCCCGGAATGGACGCAACATCGCCCCGCCCGCACAGGGATTGAACGCCGAGGCGCCGAGGACGCCGAGTCCGGAGGAGGAAATTCGAGACGCAGAGACGCTGAGGCGGAGAGACCGGCCGGCGAGAAAGATGGGCTGTGTCCGTTTCCGTGCCTCGGTGCCTCCGCGTCTTCGCGTCAAGTGATCCGTCTTCTCCCGCCTCGGCGTCCTCGGCGTCTCGGCGTTCAACATTCCGCGAATGCGGGCCGCGCGAACGTTCGCCATCGTCCCGTCGTCCGATTACTATCCGAACACAGGTCGCGGTCGCGGAGGCGATCGCGCCGGGTCGAAAGGCCCGGTGAGGAAAGTCCGAACTGCGCAGGGCAGGGTGCTCGATAACGTCGAGGCGGAGAAGTCCGGTCAGCCGCAAGGCGAAGCCGGGCGAATCCGACGGAAAGTGCCACAGAAAATAAACCGCCGTTCTTCAGTCCTGAGTGCTCAGTCCTGAGTCCTGAGACTCGGCACTTCGGACTCAGCACTCAGGACTGAAGGGCGGTAAGGGTGAAACGGTGCGGTAAGAGCGCACCGCGCTCCTGGTGACAGGGGCGGCACGGCAAACCCCACCCGCAGCAAGGCCAAATACGCGTCGAGCTCTGGCCCGGAGCGACGAAGACGGCGCGGGTAGGCCGCAAGGAGCCCGGCGGCAACGTCGGGCCAAGAGAAATGACCGCCCCGCCGGGCAACCGACGGAACAGAATTCGGCTTACGAGCGGCCGCGACCTGCAAAACACCGACGGCGAGTCCCGAGAGGGGCTCGCCGTCGTCTGTTTTTGAATGGGTCGAGGGGAGCCGCAAAGACGCAAAGGGCGCAAAGAAGGAGAGAAACTTGGTTAGCCTCTTGTAGCCGCCGCCCCGCTTGCGGGGCGCGTCCGGGGGCGCTCGCTGAGGATCTGTCCGAAGGAAACGGTACAACCGACGGCTTCCGCCGGCGGCTATTACCACTCTTGTTGCGTCTCGAATCGGCTCTATGCCGCTTTGCGCACGATCACCGGCTCCCGCGCGACCACCTTCATGACCGGTCGCTGGGCCACAGTCCGCGCCGCTTCGAGCCCGAGCCACTGTTTGAGTTTTTCGGCGACGCGGGCCCCGAAGGAGACGTCCCACCGCCCCGCCGGCTCGCCCACGCACCAGTCGCTGTCCTGCGCACCCAGCGGCGCAGCCAGTCCGATTCTCCGATCGTCGATTTGATTCAACATCCCTGCTGAATCTCCTTCCTTTATCGGTGCCCGCGCCGCTGCTCCGCGGCGGTCGCGCGCGCCGAACGAGGCGCGCACGGCGGCACATGCATCATTCTGACCGGCGACCCGCCGCGCTCCGCGCCGCAGTCCGCGCACCTCGCTACCGCATCCCACCCGAACCCGGCACGTCGCCCGCCAATCCATTGGCCGGCCGCCGGGCGTAAAAGTTCACGCGTACACGTCGAGTTGGCCGCCCAGTCCCGTGGCGGCTGCGACCAGCGCGTCGCCCGAATTGGCGACCCCGCTGCTCGCGGCCTGGATCAGCTGCACCGCCGCGTCGCCCTGCATCCGCTCCATGTCCATCACCTTGGCGGCGACGGCCATCTGCACCCTGGCCATCGTCCGGGCCTGCGTGAAATTGACGGCGGCGTTGACGAGCGGATCCATACGTGATCGTTATCGGCTCGGCCGGGGGTCGAACTTCAGCGGGTTGAAAGCAGCCGCAAAGACGCAAAGGGCGCAAAGAGGAATTGAGGGCACGGCAGGCGCGGTTTTCACACGCCGCGAGACTGCGGGCGCGACCTCGAGAATCCAAGGGCTCAACGCTCCTTCTTCTTTGCGCTCTTTGCGTCTTTGCGGCCCCCTCCTCCGACTCTCGCATCACAAATTACAGAAACCCCTTGACCCCTGCCGAATGTTAGGGTAATGTCTTCTGAAACAGCCTCCAAACGCTGCGAGTTGCAGCAGGAAGGTCTCGACCATGAACCTGACTCCCCGCCAGCTCGATGTGCTCGTCGCGATCCGCAATTATCGTCACTTGCACGGCTATGCGCCCACCATGCAGGAGCTGGCCGACCAGCTCGGCACCAGCAAGGTGACCATCTTCGAGCACGTGGGGGCGCTGGAGAAGAAGCGCGTCCTTCGGCGGGACAAGCACAAGGCACGGTCGCTCGAGATCGTGTCGGACGTGCCGCTGCCGGACGAGGAGCGGACGACCAAGCTCCCGCTGCTGGGGAACATCGCGGCCGGGTCGCCCATCGAGGCGATCGAGCAGCGCGAGGAGATCGACCTCGAGACGATGTTCGCCGCCCGGGCCGGCGTGTACGTCCTGCGCGTCCGCGGGGAGTCGATGATCGAGGACCACCTGTGCGACGGGGATTACGTGGTCATCGAGCGCCGCGAGTCGGCCCGCAACGGCGAACAGGTCGTCGCCCTGCTCGACACCGGTGAGGCGACCCTAAAGCGCTACTACAAGGAGGGCGGCAACGTCCGCCTGCAACCCGCCAACGCGACCATGGAGCCGCGGATCGTCCCGTTCGACCGGGTGAAGGTGCAGGGCGTGGTGATCGGGGTGTTGCGGTCGTACCACTGAGCGCAGTCGCGATATCGAAGTGAATCGAACGCCCACGGAGCTTGCTCCGTGGGTTTTTCATTTTGGGCGAGCGGGGGTGATCGACGAGCGCCGGTCGTCCGCGAATCGATGTGCGCGTTACGTCGCTTGGCCCTAGCGTCGCCCGTGATTGAAATCGACGGGGGCGCGCTCGACCTCGATGCCGCGGTTGTCGCGGAGGTCGGCGTCGGTGGTGGGGTCGACTCTCATCACGGGTTTGACGCCGTCGTTGCCGCTGCTCGTCACGAACGTGTTGCCGGTGAAAACGACGTCTTTTCCGTTGGCGGCGAGGGTGATCGCGGGGGTGCCGGTGTGGTCGCCGAGGCGGAAGATGTTGTCCTTGATGATGACTGGGCCGTAGGTGGCGTTCTTCTCGTAGAGGGTGACGTAGAGCTCGGGCTTGGTCTCGTAGTCGGCGGTTTGGAACGCCCGGCGGCCGCGCTTGGGGTCGGGGGTGTTCTTGGTCGTGTTGTTGACGAAGACGTTGTTGGCGATGACCAGGTTTTTCGGCTGGTTGATCCAAGAGCCGCGGCCGCCACTGCGGAACGTGTTGCCGGTGATCGTCACGTCCTCGCAGGACTTCTCGACACTGATCACGCGCGAGCCGTTGGTGCCGTCGACCGTGTTGCCGGTGATCGTGGCGTTCTTGCAGTACTCGGCCAAGAAGAACGCGCCCATGCGCGAGCCGACGATGTGGTTGCTGGCGAACACCACGTTGTGGCTCTTCTGGATGTGCATGGTGTCGCCCAGCGCGCTCAGACGGCAGCCGGACACGCGAACGTCGCGGCAGGCGACCAGGTCGACCGCGCCCTTTCCCGGACCCGAGCCGGTTGGGGCGTAGAGCCCGTAGTACGAGGCGACCATGTCGTGGGCGAGCTTGAGGTTCTCGGCTGGCGCGTCGAACCTGATCGGCGGGCTACCGGGGCGGTCGGCGATCTTGACGTAGTCGGCCCCGCTCTCGACGACCACGTACTGCCGGCCGCGGACGAGCGGTTTCGGGAGCGCTGCGGCGCCGAAGAGGGTGACCGCGTAGTTCGGGTCGGCGCTGGCGCCGGCCTTGATCGGCTTGGTGCGATTGTCGAAGCGGATGCGGTCGTCGCCGGCGGCGGTCGACAGGCCCTCGCGCACGAAATCGCGCCGGCAGTACTTCCAGGCGCGCTCGACCTCCCACGGCTCGAACTCTTCGGGCCAGACGATCTGGTGCCAGAGGTAGCCGTAGTCCCACATGAATTTGCCGCTACGGAGGAGCGTGCAGTTCTCGACGGTGACGCGCTCGGCGAAACGGGTGACCTCGGCCTCGCCCTTGCCGACGCCCTGGACGGTGATGACCGCGCCGGCGACGTCGCTGGCCTTCACGTCGCGGAACAGGACGTCGCGCGTGCCCGGGCCCTTGTCGGTCGTGGTGATGACGATCGGGCGGGTATTGGCGTTGGGTTCCCACGCGTTTTCCTTGCGGGCCGGGTCGAAGACGTGGCCGACGAACTCCCCGCCGTGCCAGGCGAAGTCGCGGACGTCTGCGCCTTCGAACAGGACGGCGCGGGCGTTGCCGGCGAGCGTGTCGGGGAGGATGAAGCGCGCGCCGTGGGCGAAGACGGTGGTGCGGGAGGGGACGGGGAGGGGTTGTCGGCCGTCGAGGCGGTAGTCGCCGGGGGGGATGGTGACGACGCCGCCGTTGGCGATCGCGGGGGCGAGCAGGGCGGCGAGTTTTTCGCGGTCGTCGGCGCGGGTCGGGATTGCGAGCGCGACGCAAGTGAGGAGCAAGAGCACGAGAGTCCGGGTGCCATGCCCTCGCACGCGGCCGACCAACTCTGATCTCGACAGGGGCGCAACCGCGGGCGTGGGCATGCCCCAGTGGCGATCGATACTCGAGAGAATCCCGAGCGGCGGTCCTTTGAAAGCGAACACCTCTGGGGCATGCCCACGCGAGCCGAAGGTGCCGTCACGCGTACCCATGCCATGGGCGGCTCGCGAGGGCATGGCACCCGGAGTTGCGTCCGCCGCGTCACGCGGCTCGTTCAATTCGCCCATCTCGCTGACCCGTCCTTCCGCGTCGTCGCGACAAACTTACTTGCCCCAGACCTTTTCCAGGAACGCCTCGGTCTTGGCGATCGCCTCGTCGTACACGGTCTTCTCGAACATGAGGTAGCCGTGCGCGCCGCCCTCGTTCGTCACCAGCTCGCACGTATTGCCCGCAGCGCGCATGGCGGCGTCGAAGGCCTTGGCGCCGGCGTAGGGGGTGGTCTTGTCGGCGGTGCCGTGGAAGACGATCGTCGGGGGCGTGCCCTTCTTGACCTGGTGGAGGGGGGAGATTTCCCGCCAGCGCTCGCCGCACGCTTTGTTGCCGTAGCCGGCGGGCGAGGTGTCGATGACGGGGTAATAGAGGATGAGGGCGGCGGGGGTGGGGTCGACTTTGACGTCGTCGGTGGGGGCGTTGAAGGCGTCGAACATGGCGGTGCCGGCGGCGACGTGGCCGCCCGCCGACCCGCCGGAGACGGCGATTTTCGCGGGGTCGATGCCGAGCTCGGCGGCGTGGGCCTTGATGTACCGCAGCGCGGCCCGGCCGTCGGCGACACAGTCGTACGGGGCGACCTTGTCGCGGCGGGTCAGGCGGTACTCGATGCTGATCCCGACCATGCCCTTGGCGGCGAAGTGGGCGGCGAACGGGTACATGCGGCGCGGCTCGCCCCCGCCCCATCCGCCGCCGTGGATCGTGACGAAGCACGGGCGCTTGTCGCCGGGCTTGAGGTCGGCGGGGTTAAAGACGTGCAGGCGGAGCTCGCGCTGGGGCGTCTTGAGGTAGGTGACGAGCTTGGTCGGCTCGAGCTTGGCGGCGAGGGTGTTGGCGTAATCGGGCTTGGCGGGCTGAGATTGCGCGACGAGGGAAAGGGCGAGGGTGACGATCAGGCAGGTCAGTGATTTCAATGTGGCCTCGATGGTGAGGAGGTGGATCGCGCACCCGGGATGTTCCGGCTCAGGGACGGTGGGGCGGGGAGGAACTGTTTCATATAGCCCGCCACTTGTGGCGGGAAACGTCCGATCGGGGAACGGCGCGGTGTCTCCATTACTCTGGGGGCAGTCGTTTGTGATTCTACCGGTCTATGCGGACCACACTTTCCCGCCACAAGTGGCGGGCTATATGAGGTGGGGCTTGCGCGCTCTGCGGGCCCGGAGGCGGTCGGCGCTGAGACTGACGATCTGTCGGGAATGTCGCCCCAAATGGTCGCGCCTGCCGCGGGTACACGCGTACCACAACGGGTTGTGTGGTCGTCAGGAAATTCGACGGGAATTCGATACCGCCGCGCGACTTTTCCACGGCTTGGCGCGGGAGCCGGTGGATAAGTTGAAGGCTCGTGACAGGCGATTGTGGAGGTCAGAAATACCTGTGCTAACCTAACCCTCGCACATCCAAAACGTTAAGGGGAGTTTAAAGGTTAGTGCTCAACATTTAGTAAAGTCCGCGT
>DATHXE010000910.1:0-2336 GCA_035459845.1 Tepidisphaeraceae bacterium
TCCGCCGGTACAGATCCGCCCCTTTCCACTGCCCGTAGCTCGGCCGGCCCATAGCGATCTCTTCCCACAGACCCGCCGGCTGATACGGCTTGACGCTCGGCCCGCCCACCTTCTCCACCAGCAGCCCACTCACCGCCAACGCATGGTCCCGCAACATCTCCGCCGACAACCGCCGCGCCGGTCCCCGCGCCAGCAGCAGATTCTGCGGGTCCCTCGCCAAAAGCTCCGCCGACGCCCGCGACGACTGCCGGTACGTCGCGCTCGTCGCGATCAGTTTCAACAGCGCCTTGTAGTCCCACTTCAGATCGTCCACGAACACGCGCGCCAGCCAGTCCAGCAACTCCGGATGCGTCGGCGGACTGCCCTGCAGCCCGAAATTGTCGCTCGTCTCCACGAGCCCCCTGCCCAGCATCTGCTGCCACGCCCGATTCACCGTCACCCGCGCCATCAGCGGGTTCGCGGGGTCGACCAACCACTTCGCCAGCCCCAACCGGTTCCGCGGCAGGTCCTTCCTCATCGCCGGCATCACCCGCGGCGTGCTGACCGACACCGCATCGCCCGGCGCGTCGTACGCCCCGCGCTTCAGCACGAACGCCGGCTTCGGCTGCGGCATCTCCCGCATCACCATCATCTCGGGGATCGACTCGACGAACTTCGCGTGAGCCGCCCGCGCCGTGCGGAGCGTCGCCTTGGCGGCCAAGACCTCGCGCGAAACCCCCTCGACGTAGTACTCGGCCATCAGGCGGTCGCCCCCATTGAGTTCAAATTCGTCCGGGCCGTGCTCCCAAAACCGCGCGATCATCCCGCCCTTCGGCTCGCGATAGGTCGCCACCTCCAGGGGCGCCAGTTCGCGGTCGAACACCGCGAAGTGATGAACCAATCCGCCCCGGAACCCGTTGTCGCGGAACCGCTGACCGATCGTCAGGTCGGGCTCCCCACCGCCATACGCGATGTCCTTCGTCAGTCCGTCGCGCACCACGTCGACTTCGACCGCCTTGCCGTCAACGAACACGCGGACGCCCGCCGCCCGACTCGACCCGTCGTACGTCACCGTCACCCGGCTCTCCACCTTCGGGTGAACCACCCGCCCGCGCGTCACCACCTTCAGCGAGTTGCCCGGCCACATGTGGTGCAGCCCGAACGCGACCCGACCGTCCTCCAGCAGCAGTTCATATCCGCGGCTGCCCGCGTCGATTGGCGCCTTGGAGTGGTGAAGCACCACCTGCCGGGCGGCCAATTCCCCCGGCGTGATGACCACGTCCAGACTGAACGGATCGCTCCGCGTGAAGTGCCCGACACCCGGCAGCTTGAACCCGTTCTCGCCACTCAGCTTCGCCGCGAACCCCGTCGGTACGCCGACGATCGTCGGCGACTCGAACGAGACCGCCGCCTTGCCGCCGGCCACCCGGTTGGCGACCGCGCCCTTTTCGATTCGATCGAACGTCCACGCCCCGGCCGGCGCGACCTCCGGCGCCTTGGCCGGCCGATCGTCGCGCCAAAAACTCCAGTCCTTCGCCGCCCCCGCCACGCGCTTCGCCGCCGTCGCCCGCGCCTCCGCCAACGTTTTCTCCGCCTCCCCCACCTTCCCCCACAACTCCGCCAGCTTCCGATCCTGCTCCTCGCTTGATAGCAGCATCGCCGGCACCGGCGTCGCGCTCGTGAAGTACGTCGTCTGACCGCTCTCGTCGATGTTCTGGAAGAACGCGAAGAGCGAGTAAAAATCCCGCTGCGAGATCGGGTCGTACTTGTGATCGTGGCACCGGCTGCACTCCAGCGTCAGCCCCAGGAACGCCGTCCCGAACGTGTTCACCCGGTCGGTCACGTACGCGACCCGGAACTCCTCCTCGACGATCCCCCCCTCCTCGTTCTGCGTGTGCAGCCGGTTGAACGCCGTCGCCAGCCGCTGTTCCTTCGTGGCATTGGGCAACAAGTCCCCCGCCAGTTGCCACGTCACGAACTCATCGAACGGCAGATTCTCGTTGATCGCCTTGATCACCCAATCGCGGTACGCCCACGTCGCCCGGTACCGGTCCATCTGGTACCCGTGTGTGTCCGCGTACCGCGCAAGGTCCAGCCACTCGCTCGCTAGCCGCTCCCCGTACCGCGGCGACGCCAGCAGTCGATCCACCACCTTCTCATACGCGTCCGTTGACTTGTCCGCGACGAACGCATCCACCTCCGCCATCGTCGGCGGAAGCCCCGTCAGGTCCAGCGTCACCCGCCGGATCAGCGCCGCCCGCCCCGCCTCGTCCGCCGGCGCCAGCCGTTCCTTCTCCAGCCGAGCCAGCACGAACGCGTCGGTCCCGTTACGCCCCCACGCCGTCCGAGGCTTCGGC
>DATHXE010000911.1:0-1692 GCA_035459845.1 Tepidisphaeraceae bacterium
GCGGCCACTGGTGCGCCACCGCGCTCCCCTTCGGGCGGCGCTGACGCTTGCCCTCCGGGTCGCGGCTAAACGGGGGTGTGCGTCACCGCCGCGCCGGGTCGTAGTACCGGATGAAGAGGTTGAACTGCTCCTCGGTCATGACGGGGATGTTCAGCTCTTTCGCGCGGGCGAGCGTGCCGGCGTAGGCGTCGAAGGCCGCCTGGTCTTTCGGGGCGGGTCCCGTCAGCAGGAACGTCGTGCGGTCGGTCGGGCGGTCGTCGACGATGCCGTTCCAGCGCCAGACCAGCGCGGCGAGCGTCTCGCGGGCGGCGGGGGCGATGTCGCCGACGAAGGCGAAGCGGTTCTGGGCCCCGCGGGCGTAGACGAGGTTGTGGATCAAGTCGCCGGTCGCCGGGCGGGTCGCGCCGGGGATCGTCGAGAGGATCCGGCAGGTGCTGCTCGCGTTGCCGACGGTGGTGACCTCGACCCAGGCCTTGGCCCCGGGATTGACGCGCGCGTAGCGGTCGAGCGTGGGCAGGGGGGCTTGCGCGTCGTAGATCTCGAACGTCATGCCGGGGACGACCCGGTCGGCGGCGCCCAGGTCGACGAAGAGCGTGTCGCCCGCGCCGATCGCGCTGACCTTGCCGTCGGGGGCAAGGCGGACGGCGGCGGGGGGCGGGGCGTCGTCTTCCGGGGCCCGGGCGACGGCAGTGATGGTGCGGGCGAGGTGGTCGCGCAGGCGGGCGGCGACCTCGGCCTCCATCGGGGCGTCGCGGCCGGTCGCGTACCAGTACCGCACGGGCAGGAGCGTCGCGTCCGTCTCGTCGTCGGCGTCCTTGGAGAACTGGCCGCGCGAGATCGTGCCGCGCGAGCCGATCGGGCCGGTGAACGCCTGGCGGTACTGCACGACGTCGGTCAGGCGGCGCTCCTGCAGGGAGAGGCGCTCGACGAGGACCTTGGGCGTGGCGGTGAACGTCTGGTCGGGGCTGCGCTCGATGGTGACGAAGATCGTGCGGCGGATCGTGGCGACCGTGTTGTCGAACGACTGGCCGGCCGTGCCGGTGTCGGGGCGCCAGAACTCCCAGAACTGTTTCGACACGAGCGGCTTGGAGGTGACCAGGCCGGCGCGGTAGTCGACGCGGTCGACCTCGGCGAGGTAGGAGCGGATGACGTCCTTGGCGGCCTCGACGGCGGCCTCGAAGTCGGTCGCGCGGACCTGGGCGGGGGCGGGCTTGGCGAGCCAGTGGGCCGGCTGCGTGGTGGCCGGGTCGATCGCGGTGGCCATCGGGGCGTCCCACGGGGCGGAGCCGACGCATCCGGCGAACGGGATGGCGGCGAGAAGCACGGCGGACGCGGCGACGGGGAAGAGGCGGGAGGTCGGCATGGGTTCGGAGCCTCGGAAGATTCGGCAGATTCACCGCAGAGACGCAGAGGTCGCGGAGGCGGCGCAGAGAAGAGGTTTCTTCAGCGGCCCTTAGTCTAACCGGTCGGGTTCAACATCAAAAATAAGACTCACCGCAGAGACGCCGAGGTCGCAGAGGTGGCGCAGACAAGAACGAGGATTTCTCCGCTCTTCTCTGCGCCGACCTCTGCGCCCTCTGCGTCTCTGCGGTGAATCTGCGTCCTCACTGGTGCACCGGCATGTCGTGCAGGTGGGTCGGGCTCGACGGGGTTGCCGGCGCGGGGGCGGACGCCGGGCCCTCGGCCCAGTCT
>DATHXE010000912.1:0-1746 GCA_035459845.1 Tepidisphaeraceae bacterium
CTGCCGGACATCGACCTCGACTTCCCGCGCGACGTCCGCGACGTCCTGATCCCGCGCGTCCACGACCGCTACGGGCGCGATCGCTGCGCGCTCGTCGCCGCCTTCGCGACCTTCCAGGTGCGCTCGGCGGTGCGCGACTTCGCCAAGTCGCTCGGCCTGCCGCCCGGCGAGATCGAGCGGCTCGCGCGGGCGGTCGACCCCTGGAAGGACCGCAACGACATCGAGGGCGACGTCCCCGAGCGTGATGGCCGCGGCCAGCGCTCGCCGCGCTGGGACGCGCTCGTCAAGCTCGCCCGCGACGCCTGGGGGCTGCCGCGCCACCAGTCCCAGCACCCGGGCGGGATGGTCATCTCGACCCAGCCGCTGATCGACCTCTGCCCGGTGCAGCCCGCGTCGATGGAAGGCAGGCAGATGGTGCAGTGGGACAAGGACTCCTGCGGCGACGCCGGCTTCCTCAAGATCGACCTGCTCGGCCTGGGGATGCTGTCGGCGGTCGAGCGCTGCATCGACGAGGTCGCGCGCGTGCGCACGGAGCGCATCGACCTGTCGCGCATCCCGTACGACGACGGCGAGGTCTACGCACGCATCCAGGAGGCCGAGACGATGGGCGTGTTCCAGATCGAGTCGCGCGCGCAGATGCAGATGCTCAAGCGAACGCGCCCGGAGAACCTCGACGACCTCACGGTCCAGGTGGCGCTCGTGCGGCCGGGGCCGATCATCGGCGGGGCGGTGCACCCGTACATCGAGCACCGCAAGGCGCTGCGCGAGATACCGGGCTACGAGGTGCCCTACCTGCACCCGTCCTTGGAGCCGGTGTTGAGCGACACGCTCGGGACGATCGTCTTCCAGGACCAGGTGCTCGAGGTGGCGATGGCGTTCGCCGGCTTCAGCGCGGGGGAGGCCGAGGGGCTGCGGCGGGCGATGAGCCGTAAGCGCTCCGAGGCCGCGATCCGGGTCTACGAGGAGAAGTTCATCGAGGGCGGGGTCGCGCGCGGTGCCTCACGGGCCGTCACTGAGGAGGTCTGGAGCCAGATCGTCGGCTTCTCGGGCTTCGGCTTCCCCAAGGCGCACTCGGCGGCGTTCGGGCTGCTCGCCTATCAGTCGACGTGGTTGCGGGTGCACTACCAGCCCGAGTTCCTGTGCGGGCTGTTGAACGAGCAGCCGATGGGTTTCTATCCGCCGGATTCGCTCGTGCACGAGGCGCAGCGGTGCGGAGTGGATGTGCTGCCGCCTTGCGTTGTTCGGAGTGGTGCTTCGTGCGTGGTTGAGGTCGTTTCCGACCTGCCTCGGCCGCGGGTCCTGTCCGGGGAATTTCCTTTGGCTCCCCCTCGCGTCCGCTCGGGGGGCCAAAGTGTGCTTCCCCGGCCACCCGCGGGTGGGGCGTCGCGGTTGGCCGTTCGACTCGGGCTCGGGTATGTCGGTGGCGTCAAGGATGCTGAAGTGAGAGCGATGGTCTCCGAGCGCGAGACGGGCGGTTCGTGGCGTTCTTTGGGCGATCTTGCCGGGCGGTCCGGGGCTTCTGCCGAGACTTTGGGGAAGCTCGCTTGGGCTGGTGCTTGTGATGCGCTTGTCGATGGGCCGGAGGTGGAGCGGCGGCGGAAGGCGCTCTGGACGCTTGGGGTTGCCGTGCCGGGGTCGCCGGTGCCGGAGGGCACTCAGTTGTCGCTGCCTTTGGATCCGCACGAGGGGCCGGAGTTGCGGGCGCTCACCGCGTGGGAGCGGATGCTCGCCGACTACGGGTCGACG
>DATHXE010000913.1:0-7050 GCA_035459845.1 Tepidisphaeraceae bacterium
CTGCGCCACCGGCGCGGGGCGGGCCGGTGTCGGGCGCGGGGCGACCGGCGCGGTCCCGCGCTTGCGCACGGCGCGCGGCATGGCGGCGCGCCCGGCGACGGCGTCGTCGTACAGCGCGAGCATCCGCGGGAGCACGGCCTCCAGGCTGTACCGCTCTTTGACGATCTCCTCGGCGCGCCGGCCCAGCGGGCGGTAGGCGGCCGGGTCCTGCAGGACCTTGACGGCCTTGTCTGCCAGGGCGCCCGGGTCGAAGAAATCGACAATCAGGCCGTTCTCGCCGTCGGCGATCATCTCCTTGACCGGGGCCGTGTCCGACGCGAGCACGACCGCGCCGCACGAGAGCGCGTCCATCATGCTCCAACTCAGGACGAACGGGACGGTGAGGTAGATGTGGAGGTCGCCGGTCGCCAGGAGTTTGCCGAGGTCGGGCGGGGAGAGGCGGCCGGTGAAGTGGAACTTGGAGAGGTCGTACTCGTCCTGGGCGAGGGTCCAGTCCTTGAAGGTCTTGTGCGGGGCGATGTACTGCTCGTCGCCGCCGTAGGCGATGCGGTCGGTGCCGACGACGAAGAACTTGACGTCGGGGTACTGGGAGTAGATCCGCTTGGCGGCCTTCATGAACACGTCGAACCCGCGCATGGACTCGAACCCGCGCGAGCAGTAGGTGACGACGCGCGTCTCAGGCCCGACCTCGACGCCGGCGATCGTGCGCGTGCCGCGGGCAGCGGGCGCGGGGCGGAGGGTCTCGTCGTAGCCGTGGTAGGTCTCGCGGTCGACGCCGTCGAAGATCGTCTGGAGCTTGGACTGGTACTCGGCGGGGAAGCGGGTCTTCTGGAACGTCGTGGGCGTGTACGCGGCGTCGCACGCCTGGAGGTCCAGGAGGATCATCGCGTTGCGGCACCGGCTGCGGAGGTACTTGATCTCCGGGACCTGCCAGCCGAGATCTTCCCGAAAATCCATGTCCGAATCGGGGTCGTGCGGGTTGTAGTAGTACTCGAAGAAGTTGATGAGCGGGACGTCGGGGTAGAGTTCGGGGAGGAAGAGGGTGGAGCCGAAGCCGGAGTGGCCGACGATGAGGTCGGGCTTGATGTCGGGGCGGGCCTTAAGGGCGTTGTAGACGGCGTCGGTATGCCAGACGGCGTTCTCGAACGTGCGCGAGCAGAAGTGGGTGGTCTTGGTGGCGCCGCCGCCGATCTTGTACTGGATCTTCTCGATCCCCTCGACGTTGCCGGCGGGCGTTTCGGAGACGAACGAGCAGCGCCACCCGCGGGTCTTAATGAGGTGGCGTGCGATGTGGCCGAACTGGGCGGGGAAATTCTGGTGGACGTAGAGGACGTGCATGGGTCTGCGGGAAGTTGTCACGGGGGGTGCGGGGGTTGTCAATCGTGCGCGCGCGGGGCACGGACTCGCGGAGGGGGGAAACCGAAAGACGAAAAGACGTGAAGCAGCGCGCAACCGCTTTACGTCGATTCGTTTTTCGCTTTTAACGAGGCATTTCCGCAGGGTCATCGCCCAACTCTCGCGAAGGTGATAGGGTGGGGCGCGGGTCGGGACGATCGGAACGCACGCGGGCGGTGACGGATGGCGGACGACGAGTGGGTCGAGTTGTGCGCGGTGCCGATGGACGAGGCGCGGCGGGTGGTCGCGCGGCTCGAGGCGGCGATGCTGCCGTTCACGCTGCCGGCGGGCGAGGGCGGCCCGGCCGTGGACGACGCGGGGCGGGTGGCGGTGTTCGTGCTGGCGGAGGACCTGGACGTCGCGCGGGAAATTCTCGGCGCGACGGTGGCGGACGTCGACGACGATGCGGACGACGACCCGGCGGAGGCGGCGCGCGAGGCGGCGGAACGCGCGGTCGAGCACTGGATCTGCCCGCGATGTGGCCAGCGCGCCCTGGAGGTCTCGCCGCTATCGCCGCGGGCGCGGCGACTCCGCGTCATCGCGGTGGTGTTGCTGGCGCTTCCGCTGGCCGCCGGCCTGCTCGCGCGGGTGTGGCCGGACGCCGGCGTGCTGCGGCACGCGCCGGCGCCGGCGACGGGGTTGTGGATCCTCGTGGTCGGCGGGCTGATGCTGGCGCTCTTGCCGGCCGTGGATCGGGGCCGGCGCTGCCGGGTGTGCGGGTGGGGGACGGACAGCGAGGACGGGTTGGCGCGGCGGGAGTGACACGGATCCCGGCAACAGGGCCGCTGAAGCGGCCCTGCCGTCTGTGTGACGGTGCGCGAATCGGCGCCACCTGCGGAGGCAGGAATCGGATTTCTTCGACCGCCGCAATTCACGGTTCGGGTAGGATGCGGCGACACTCGCCGTGGCGGCCGCGCGGACCCGTTCGGGTTTGGCGCGCGGCGTCGGGCATTACCCAATGGAGCTGGTCATGAGCAAGGGAAACAAGGTTCGCAAGAAGGAAGTTCGCAAGCCCAAGCAGGACAAGAAGGACGGGAAGAAGAAGTAACGCCTCTGCTGGAGCGGGAGGGATTGGGAGGCAGGTCGAGCGGATCCGGGGCGGCGCTTCGGGCGGACCCGTGCCGTCTGCCCCGGCGTGTGCGCACTTTCAATCCTGATCGGCCGCGCAAGGCGAAGTCGCCGCGCGCATTCTCCGACTGGCTCGGGGCCGCTGCCGGACTGGAGCACCACGCGTGCGTCGCCGGGCCGTTGACCAGGACGTTGTCCTTGACGGCGGCGCCGGACGGGTTCGGGAAGGGCTTTCCGCCGGCAGTGACGAGGGTTCGGTTGACCTTGTTCGTGTCCGGCCGGGCGTCGATCACGTTTCGGTCGATCGTGACGTTACGGTCATGGTCTTGGCGGATTGATCCCGGCCTGGACGTCTGCGATGAGGCGGGCCGCCCGCGGGGCGTCGTGCCAGACGACTTCGCCGTCGGCGTAGAGGACGTGGGCGCCCTTGCCCGCGTGGTTGGTCAGGGGCTCGTAGGCGACGACGTGGAAGCGGCGGGTGAGGCCGATGGGTGGCGCGGCGGGGACGTAGACGTAGGAGCAGTGGCCGGGCTTCTTGAAGTTGCGGAGCAACTCGTCGGGTGAAGCGCCGCCCGCGTTGTCGTCGTTGCTCGAGGGGCAGATGAACAGGTCGGGGGTCAATTCCTGCCTGACGAGCAGGGTCGCCCAGTCGGGGGGCAGTGCGCCCCGGTGCTCGGCGGCGTAATACTGGAGTGACGTACCGAGTTGTCGGAGGTTCGAGGGGCACCGTTCAGGGCCGGGGCCGCAACGTGTCTTGTTCAAGCCGAAAATGGAGGCCCCTTCCAATGTCAGGATGCCCACGGAAAGGATCGTCGCACAGGCGAGGGCGGCAGCAGCGCGGCGGCGGGCTTTGGCGGTCGGAGCGATGATGGCCGCGATGATGGCGCACGTCGCGGCGGTCACCGGCACGACGAGCGCAAAAGCACGGCTGGCCGGCCACTCGAGGGTTCCGGTGAGCCATAGCACGAGCGCGAGTGCGCTGACCGCGGCCAATGCCCACGCGGAGAATCGCAAATACGATGCGAGCCGCCGCGACTCGTCGCGGACGGGTGTGGCCTAGACGAGGGCGGGGGTTGAAGGGTCGCGGTCGGTCGTCAGACTCGGGCCACTCATGATCCGACCCTTCTTTTGCGAACCACGGGGCGAAGCCGCAAGCGGCGTGCTGCTACACGCTCGTCACCAAGTATAGCACCGCCATCCGCACCGCGAGCCCGTTCGTCACCTGCTTGAGGATGCCGGACTGGGCGCCGTCGGCGATTTCGGACTGGATTTCGATGCCGCGGTTCATGGGGCCGGGGTGCATGACGAAGACGTCCTTCTTGCACCGCTGGAAGCGGTCCCAGGTGAGGCCGTAGAGGCGGGTGAACTCGCGGACGGAGGGGAATTGACTGGTTTTGATGCGCTCGAACTGGACGCGGAGCATGTTGACGACGTCGACCTCGCCGATGACCGAGTCGAGGTCGTGGGTGACGGTGACGTTGGGGGCGAGGCGCTCGAAGGTCTTGGAACAGAGCGTGGGCGGTCCGACGAGGACGACGTGGGCGCCGAGCTTGGAGAGAATCCAGAGGTTGGAGCGGACGACCCGGCTGTTGGCGATGTCGCCGACGATCGCGACCTTCAGGCCCTCGATCCGGCCGAACCGCTCGCGCATCGTGTACGCATCCAGGAGGCCCTGGGTGGGGTGTTCGTGGGCACCGTCGCCGGCGTTGACGACGGAGCAGCGGACGGTGCGGGCGAGGAGCTCGGCGGCGCCGGCGGCGGGGTGGCGGACGACGATCACGTCGACGCCCATGGCCTCGATCGTCAGGGCGGTGTCGGTCAGGCTCTCGCCCTTGGTGACGCTCGACCCCTTCTCGGAAAAGTCGATCACGTCGGCGCTGAGCCGCTGGGCGGCGAGCTCGAAACTGGTGCGGGTGCGCGTCGACGCCTCCCAGAACGCGTTGACGACGACCTTGCCGCGGAGGGCGGGCGTTTTCTTGACGGACCGCGTCGAGATCTCCTTGAACGCGTCGGCCTGGTCGAGGATCAGGTTCAGCTCGTCGGCCGACATCGGTTCGAGCGCGAGCAGGTGCTTGCGCGTCCATCTCTGGGCGGCGGGCGGCGTGGCGGAGGTGATGGGGTCGATGGGGGCGGTCATTTCAGGGAGTCCATTGTCAATGGTCCATTGTCCATTGTTTTGGACGCGGTCAGACTTTGGGGCCGACGACGATCTCATCGACGCCGTCGGTCTCGGTCAGTTTGAGTTTTACGCGGTAGTCGGTGGGGACGGTGGTCAGGGTGAGGGCGGTGAAGTCGGGCTGGATGGGGAGTTCCCGGCCGCCACGGTCGACGAGGATGGCCAGACGGATCGCGCCCGGGCGGCCGAAGTCGGTGATCGCGTTGAGGGCGGCGCGGATGGATCGGCCGGTGAAGAGGACGTCGTCGACGAGGAGGATGGGAACGCGGTCGATGTTGAAGTCGATCGCGGTCGGGCGGACGAGCGGGCGCGGGCCGATCTCGGAGAGGTCATCGCGATAGAGGGTGATGTCGAGGACGCCGCGGAGGAGCAGGGAGAAACCCTTGGCGGCCAGGGCGGCGGCGAGGCGGTTGGCGAGGACCTCGCCGCGGGTGCGGATGCCGATCACGCCGAGCGGCTGGTCGGGCTTAAAGGCGGCGGCGACCTTGTCGGCCAGGGCGGCGACCAGGCGCCGGACGTCGTCGGCGTCGTACTGCGTTCGCATCGGGGGGGAGGGTACGCGAACGGGTTGGGGAAGGCAAAACGGGGGTGGAACCACGAAGGCACGAAGGCGCGAAGAAGACTTGGAAAGTCAGCCACCGATCCGCACAGATGGTCACGGATGAAGGAGGCACGTTACCGCGGCGATGTACCCCTGGCACGGATGGCATCATCCGTGACAATTTGTGCCCGCGTTTTTGGCCCAGCTGCTTCTTCGAGTCTTCGTGCCTTCGTGGTTCGCCCTGTCACACCGGGTGCGTGACTTTTTCCTGGGTGGCGAGTTTCTCGACGTCGGTGTCGGCGGTGGCGGGCGTGAGCTTGAAGGCGGTGATCTCGGGGCGGCACCACTCGAGGATGCGCTGGCCGTACGACAGGCCCTTGTTGACGTAGAGGTGTCGGCCGTCGCCGACGGCGTAATAACCGTGGGTGTACTGGCGGAACTTGTGGGGGTAGAAGGTTCGGCCGAAGCGGCTGGTGGCGACCTGTCGGCCGTGCGTGTGGCCGGAGAGCATCCACTGCCAGGGGTAGGGCATGAGCTCGGCGCAGTTCACGGGGTTGTGATTCAGGCAGACGATGGGGAGGGCGGGGTCGACGCCGGCCCAGGCGCGGGGGGCGTCGAGGTGGCCGGACCAGAGGTCGTCGAGGCCGACGACGGCGACGGGTTGCTCACAGCCGTCGGCCCGCCAGTACCAGGTCTGGTTGCGGAGGACGGTCAGGCCGCGGTCGCGCAGGCACTTGGCGAGGTAGTCGGCGCGGCGCTTGCCCTCGGGGTTGCCATTTTTGCCGTAGATGCTGTAGTCGTGGTTGCCCAGGGTGTTGATGACGCCGTCCTTCGCTTTGAGGTGCGCGAGGATGGTGGCGATGCGGTGGGCGTAGCGGTACCCGCCGGTGATCAGGTCGCCGGTGACGACGACGAGGTCGGGCTCGAGGTCGTTGACGTAGTGGATCATCTGGAGCAGGTACTTGGCCCAGACGACGGGGGAATAGTGGAGGTCGGAGATCTGGACGATCTTCTTCCCGGCGAACGCGGGGGGGAGATTCTGGAGGGGCATTTTCCGCCAATGGATCTCGACCCACCGGCGGTTCATGGGGAGCGCGTGGACGCCGGTCAGACCGACGCGGTTCATCATGTTCCAGATGGCGCGGCGCCACCCGTGCTGCTTCCGCCATTCGGGAGTTTTCAGGAAGTTTTTGAAGGCGTCGAGCACGCTTGGCGTATCCTCCGGTCCGCTACGTGAGGAGTGTAGCAAAGGGCGGGCTAGGCGCGGAGGCTGGAAACAGATGGGGCGGTGATGGGATGGGGAGGTGCGACGTGGCGGCGCGTCACTCGATCATCGACAGCGCGCCTTCCATCTCGCCCGCGGCGTGATGGTCGCCCTTGGCGCGGGCGGCGGCGATGCCCTCTTTGTACAGGAGTTTGGCCTGATCAACGTCGCCGGCGTCCTCGCACGTAAGGGCGGCCTGGTGGTACGCGGCGGCGTAGCCGGGGTCCAGGGCGATCGTCCGCCGGAAGAAGTCGAGGGCCGGGTCCTTCTGCCGGAGCTTCTTGTGCTCCATGCCCAGCGCGAACAGGAGGAACGGGTCGGCCGGCGTCTTGTCCAGCATCTGCCGGAGCTTGGTCATGCGGTCGGTCATGGGAGGATTTGAACCACGAAGGACACGAAAGGCACGAAGCGGGGCGGGAGGATGATTCGATGAATCGCGGCGACAAAGCGCGCCGTCCGGGCGCACTCAATCATATGCACCCTTCGTGACCTTCGTGCTTTTCGTGGTTCATTTGCGGAGCGGTTGGTGCGGCAGGTGAAGCGAGTCGGCGACGCCGGGGTGGGTCACGCGCGAGTTGACGAGGTTGATCCCCTCGGCGAAGCCCG
>DATHXE010000914.1:0-5831 GCA_035459845.1 Tepidisphaeraceae bacterium
GCCCGGGTGATCGCTGGTGGCCATACCCGCGGGGTCACACCCGTTCCCATCCCGAACACGGCCGTTAAGCCCGCGGGGCCGATGATACTGCGTCAGCGGGAAAGTAGGTCACCGCCAGCACTATCAACGAACCCCCGATCCGTAATCCGGATCGGGGGTTCTTGTTTGCGCGGTGGGCGAAATTGCTCGGTTGCCACCCTGAGGATCCTGTAGCTGTGGGCGGGCCCGCTGCCGATCACTGTCATGCTCACGAGAACTCGCTGAACGTGGAAGGCACCGGTAGGATCGCGTTTACGATGAGCCGATCGCCCA
This sequence comes from Tepidisphaeraceae bacterium, assembly GCA_035459845.1. Classification (GTDB taxonomy): domain Bacteria; phylum Planctomycetota; class Phycisphaerae; order Tepidisphaerales; family Tepidisphaeraceae; genus DASPKW01. The sequence continues at coordinate 313 of DATHXE010000914.1, forward strand.
ACGTGTTTCGTTCACTGTTCGCCTACCGTCCTCGCTCGGCTGACACGCTCCGTAAGGAGGACTTCCTCACGGCGGCGTTCGCATATGTCCTGGAGACGTTTCCCGCGGCTGCGACCGCCGTGTGCGCTCGCTGCGTATCGGCGATGAGCACGATAGTTGGACTTTCCGCGCCTCCCGTCGTCCGGACTTGGCACCGATTCGTGCGACCCGGAGGCGGGGAAATTGTCCCGGACATGGTGATATCGTGCCGCACTCTGGATGGCGCGGACCACGTCCTGATTTTCGAACACAAGTGGGAGTCTCCGGCTGACGCATCGCAGCTACGCAACTACCGTGCAGTTGCGGAACAGGTGCCCGGCACCACGCTGCGGGTGGTTTTCGTAGGCGCGACACCGGCCCAGTCGGACGTCGCCAAGGGACACTGCGACGTCGCACTAACCTGGCGCGACGTGCACGACTTGATCGCCTCAATAGCGTCACAGACCGTGGCTGCAGGAGAGTTTCTGGACTTTCTTTCGGGCGAGCACCTTGCACTCGTTCGGAAGTGTACGGAAGAGGACGAGCAGCGGTCCTCGCTCGTTTCACAGATCCTGGCACTGAAGGACTGGGCGTTCCTTCCCGAGAGATTTCGGCGAGTTGCGCCGCGATCACGGCAGCGGTGGGGGCGCGTCGGCGTGGAACTGGGGGAATGGCCGCCGAAGACGGCGCCCGGGATCCTCGCCGGGTTCCTGCTGGAGGGGACCGACCACCGGCTGAGGATAGCTGACGCCGCGCTCCCCTTCGGGCGGCGCTGTCGCTTTCCCTGTGGGTCGCGGCTAAACGTGGACATCGGTCCAGGTCATTTCGGCACTAGGAAACTCAGGTGGTGCGAGCAGTGGATGAGTTGGAGGTCGCGCCACTGGTCGGGGGTCATTTGGCCGAAGACGGGGTGTTTGGCGAGGGGGCCGGGGAAGGATTGGGCTCGGGCGATCGTCGATTTGAGGTGGGCGATCGTGGGCTCGGGGTCGCACTTGGGATCGGGGCGGAAGGGGGGCGGGGCCTTGATGCCGGTGGGCATGCGGCGGGTGCGGAGGAGTCGGCGGAAGATCCATTTCCCGAGCAGGGGGGCAATCAGGCGGACGGCCAGCGGTAGAGGGATGGGTTTGCGGTCGAGGCCGACTTCCATCGACTTGGCGAGATGGTTGCAGGTGGTCGCGAGGTCCCACTGGCCGAGCTGGGTGTAGGCGCGCGCTTGGAGGGCGTCGACGTCGGCGAGGATGGCGTCGAAGGTGCGGAAGTCGAGGGGGCGGCGGGGTGTGGGCATGGGTGGGCAATTGTAGACCGCAGATCGCACTGTCGGTCGGTGGGCGGGCGTTGGGTTCTCTTTGTGCATTTGTCGGCGTTGTGGCGCGCCGGGTCGGGTTCGTTCGAGTCGTCCGAGAACTCATCAACGGAAATCGAGGGCGTTTGGGTCTCCCACTAGCCGCTGAAGCGGCTAGCCCGCTGCGTTAATGCGCGATGCGCTATAGAGAGGAATCGGGACCGGCAACACGCATGTGCGCGCGATTGAGACGGCGCTGTCATGCGGAGGACGGTCGGTCTGCGTAATGCGGGCTTGCCCGCGGGCGTATGACCTATCAGAATCTCGTCACTCCGGGTTTCTCGGGCTTGATGCGCGAGGTCGTTATGCGGCGTTCGATCGCGGGCGGGATGGTCGCGCGGTGTTGGGTGGCGCTGTGCGTCCTGGCGTGCGCGCTGCCGGCCTTGGCAGACCCGGCGGGGAAGTTCGAGGTCGTGCGGGTTAAGACCGAGCTCGAGCCGCGGGCGGAGATCGATTTGTGGTTCCTGCCGGCGGGGCGGCCCAAGGGGACGCTGTTCGTGTTGCACGGGTACAACAATTAGAAGGGGTGGTCGCAGAACTTGCAGTGGGTGCGGGATCGGGAGGACTGGAACGTCGTGATGCCGGATTTTCGGAATCACGGGGCGTCGAGCCGGATGATGGGGCCGTCGACGCTGGGGTATTACGAGATCGACGACGTGCAGGCGGTGGTGGACTGGGCGGAGCGGCGGAATCTGCAGCGGCCGTTCGTGATTTACGGGCGGTCGATGGGCGGGGCGACGGGGATCCGGTTCGCGGCGCGCGACAAGCGGATCGAGGGCGTCCTGGCGGTGAGCCCGTTCAAGAACGCCGAGCTGGCGACCCGGCAGATGGCCGAGTATGCACTGCGGGCGGCGGCGGCGGACAAGCCGGGGCAGTCGAAGATCACGGCGGGGCTCAAGTCGCTGGTGGGGAAGGTGGCGACGGGGGCGCTGGAGAGTTACCTGGACGGGAAGAACCCTTTGCCGGAGAAGCAGCGGGAGATGCTGCGGAGCGTGGACGTGCCGACGGCGGTGGCGGGGCGGGACGATTTGCGGATCTGGATCATGTCGGGCGAGCAGGACTCGTTTCCGCCGGCGGACCAGCAGGCGATCCTGGACGCGAGCAAGTCGCCGGCGGAGTTGAAGCGGCTGGTGGTGACGCCGGGGACGAATCATCGCAACACGTGGGCGTATACGGGGGAGGACGGGAAGGGCGTGCTCGGGCACGATGCGTTCGTGAAGGAGTTTTTGAAGGCGTCGCTGGCGGCGCCGCCGGGCGGAAAGCCGGCGTACGCGGCGGCGAGCCGGCGGGACGTGTCGGCGCGGGCGGCAGCGCTGGCGATCGGCGCGACGCTACTGTTGGCGATCATCGCGGTGGCGCTATTCGCGCGGCGCGTGCGCGGGCGGCGCGTTGCGGTAGCACGGTTGCCCGAGCCGAGCGGGGTGGAGGAGTAGGGCGATTCGGGGAAGCGGGGGCAGTGTGCTCCGCAGGTCGCGCTCCCTTTTCATCGGAAAAGGGGCGACCCGCTTCGCTGTAACCGGCGCGTCCTGATGACCTTATAACGATGAGCAGTTGGTTAGTGCTCACTCCCTATTGAATTCCCCGGACGATCGCCGACAATGCGTCTTAACGCCCTCTCATTGAGCGGGCGGCGACCGAGTTGGCCTGATACGGGCCCGGAATGTCCGGGCGCGTCCCCGGCTCGGTCAGGAGTCTCTATCTCGGCGGTCTGCGGACGTCCCCTGTGATTTGGCTTGTCGAACTGATCGACATGCCCGATCGTAAGCCACGTCCCGGCGCTCCCCTTCGCGGGAGAGCCACCGTCGCAGGACAGACTGAACGGACATCCCATGCCTATCGATCCCCGTTACATGGCCGGTTCCGGCCGCGAGATTTTTACCGGTAATGAGCTGCTCGTCAAAGGCGCCCTGGAGGTGGAGGGGGGCGTGCACCTGCTGACGGGCTATCCCGGCTCACCGGTCGCCAACTTTTTCGACGTGTGCTCGGACGTGTCGGGCCTGCTGAAGGAGAAGGGCGTCCGCGCGTACCAGGCGAACAACGAGGCGCTGGGCGCGGCGGCGCTCAACGGCAGCCAGATGGCGCCGTGCCGGGGCATCGCGGTGATGAAGTCGGTCGGCGTCCACGTGGCGTCGGACGCGCTGACGCTGGGGAACCTGGCGGGGGCGCACGCGGACGGCGGGGCGATCTGCCTGGCGGGGGACGACCCGTGGTGCGACTCGACGCAGGTGCCGGCGGACAGCCGGTTTCTGTTCGAGACGATGCGGATGGCCGTCGTCGAGCCGGGGACGATCCAGGAGACCAAGGACTGGATTGATCTGTGTTTCAAGCTGTCGCGGGCGGCGGGGCTGTACGTCGGGTACGTGGTGACGACGGCGCAGGCGGACGGGGGCGGGACGGTCGAGTGCCGGCCGAACCAGTGGCCGGTGATCAGCACCAAGGCGCGGATCGCGCTCGAGAGCGGGAAGATCGACCTGGGGAAGGTCCTGCTCCCGCCCAAGACGATCTGGCAAGAGCTGAAGATGCCCGAGCGTCACGCGATGACGATCGAGGCGGCCCGTAAACTCGGGCTCAACAAGATCATTCCGGCGACGACGTTCACCATGAGCCCGGCACCGCTCGGGTTCATCGTCACGGGCATGGGCGGGCCGTACCTGGATCACGTCTTGGCGGACATCGGGCTGTACGGGGCGTTCCCGGTGCTGCGGATGGGGATGCCTTACCCGACGGACGTGAAGCTCGTCGAGGAGTTCTCCAAGCACTGCAAGACGATGGTGGTGATCGAGGAGCGGCGGAGCTTCCTGGAGCGGAACATTCGCGATGGGCTGTTCAAGACGCTGCCGATGGAGGTCGCGTCGGCGGTCTCGTCCAAGTTGTACGGCAAGGCGTTCCCGGCCAAGGCGGGGGGCGAGCAGGCGCGGCCGGGGATTCCGGAACTGCGGGGACTCAATCCTTCCGTCCTCGCGCAGATTCTGATCCCGCTGATCAAGGAGACGGAAGAGATCCCGGCCGACATGCGGAACGGGCGACTGACGGCGGAGTTGGACCTGCTCCGGCGCGTCTCCAAGCCGAAGCTGTCGGTGCTGAAGGACTCGGACGTGGTCGGGCGGTCGCCGACGTTCTGCCCGGGGTGCCCGCACCGCGACTCGTCGGCGGCGCTGCTGCAGATTCGGGAGAACCTGAAGGACCCGAAGTACATGCAGAAGACCCACGGCCGGGACGCCGTGGACCTGGTGGCGCACGGCGACACCGGGTGCTACACGATGCTGATGTACGCGCCGACCGAACAGCTCATGCACAACTACAGCGGCATGGGCTTGGGCGCCGGCACGGGGTCGGGCATCGACCCGTTTATCACGAACAAGCAGCTCGTGTTCATGGGGGACGGGACGTTCTTCCACAGCGGGCAGGTCGCGATCAGCAACGCGATCAAGGCCAACCAGGACATCTGCTTCATCATCCTGGAGAACAAGACGACGGCGATGACCGGCCACCAGGACCACGCCGGCCAGCCGGAAGACGCGTTCGGGAACAAGCACCACATCCAGGACATCGAGCGGATCGTGCGCGGGATGGCGGCGGACAGCGGGGTGCGGATCGTGAAGCTGTCGCCGGCGGGGCGCGACGACTACCGCAAGGTGCTGGAGACGACGATCCTGTCGGACGGGGTGAAGATCGTGATCGCCGACAAGGAGTGCGGGATCACGTATCACCGCAAGGAGCTCAAGGCCGAGCGCAAGACGATCAAGGAGAAGGGGTACCTGCCGAGCAAGACGCACATGAACGTCACGCCGGAGGTGTGCGAGGGGTGCCTGGAGTGCACGAAGCAGACGGCGTGCCCGGGGCTGACGCTGGTCGACACGGACTACGGGCGGAAGGTGGACACGGACCTGACGTGGTGCGTGAACGACGGGGCGTGCGAGCGGGTACGGTCGACGAACGATTTGAGCGACGACATCAAGCCGTGCCCCAGCTTCGAGCAGGTGACGGTGATCCGTAAGAAGCGGCGGCGGTATTTGCTGCCGCACATGGCGCTGGACAAGCTGCCCGAGTCGACGCCGGTGCACAAGATGGACAAGCCGGGCGACGCCTGGCGGTGCCACATGAGCGGCGTGGGCGGGATGGGCATCGGCGTGGTCGGCGCGATCATGGTGCGGGCCGG
>DATHXE010000915.1:0-1885 GCA_035459845.1 Tepidisphaeraceae bacterium
GCCAAAAGCGTGATCATCGGCGGTGGCGTGTCGGCCAACCGCGGGCTGCGCGAGGCGATGAAGTCGTTCGGCCTGCCGGTGCACGTGCCGGCGTTGGAATACTGCACGGACAACGCGGCGATGTCGGGGGGATTGGCGCACGTGTACGCGGAGCGCGGCGTCACGTCGGCGTTGGATTTGGACGCGGTGCCGTACTCGCAGTTTGTGGCGGGGTGAGACCGCGACGGGCGCTACGCGATTACGCGCGGGGGTGGTCACGTGCACCTTCGGTGCGACCGCTAAGTACGTGCTGGTCGGTGGGATAGGGCGGGCGAGATTGGACGGGCCGCGAGCGGGCTCACATCTGCTCGGGGTGTTCGATGCCGAGGAGGTCGAGGCCTTTGGCGATCGTGCGGGCGACGGCGTCGGCGAGGGCGAGGCGGCTGGCGCGGGTGGCCTCGTCGCTCTGGAGGACGGGGCAGTTCTCGTAGAACGAGCTAAACGCGCCGGCGAGTTCGTACAGGTAGGTCGTCAGGTGGTGGGGCTTGAGTTCGCGGGCGACGAGCGCGATGACGTCGCCGAAGCGGAGGACGTGCTTGGCGAGGGCGAGTTCGTACGGGGATTCGAGCTTGATCTGGCCCGCGGCCGCGCCGGTGGCGGCGGCCTTTCGGAAGATCGAGCGGATGCGGGCGTGGGCGTAGAGCAGGTAGGGGGCCGTGTTGCCCTCGAGCGAGAGCATCTTGTCGAACGAGAAGACGTAGTCGCTGGTGCGGTCTTTCGACAGGTCGGCGTACTTGACGGCGCCGATGCCGACGGCGTGGGCGATGGCGGCCTTCTGGTCGGCGGACAGGTCGGTGTTCTTCTCGGAGACGACGGCGAGGGCGCGCTCCTCGGCCTCGTCGAGGAGGTCGCGGAGCTTGACGGTGTCGCCGCTGCGCGTCTTGAAGGGCTTGCCGTCGGCGCCGAGCATGGTACCGAAGGCGGCGTGTTCGAGCGCGGCGTCGGCGGCCCAGCCGGCCTGTTTGGCGGTCCAAAAGACCTGCGCGAAGTGCTGGCTTTGCCGGGCGTCGACGAAGTAGACGACGCGATTGGCGGCGAGCGTGCCGGTGCGGAAGCGGACGGCGGCGAGGTCGGTGGTGCCGTACAGGAAGCCGCCGCCGGCCTTTTCGACGATCAGCGGGGTTTCGAAGTTGGGGACGCGGACGACCGTGGCGCCCTCGCTCGTGATCGCGAGGTTTCGGGCGCGGAGGTCGGTGACGACGGCCGGGAGCAGGGGGTTGTAGAACGACTCGGGGCGCTCGAGGGGCTCGGCCTGCAACTCGGGTTCGACGAGCTGGACGTGGAGGCGGCGGTAGATCGCGTTGCACGCGTCGAGCGTGACGGCCCGGGCCTTTTCCCACGCGAGCCGTTCCTGGCGGTTGGCCGGGTCGTCGGGGTTCTGGATGAAGGTGGTGATGAGCCGGGGCAACTCTTCCAGCGAGCGCGGCTCGTGGCCGGCGCGGGTGATCGTGACCTGCTTGGCGCGGGCGTGGTCGGTGACGACCGAGACGAACACGTACGCGGCTTCGAGTTCGTCGAGCGCGAGGGCGTCGCCCGCGAGGTAGGGCTCGAAGTGTCGCGTGCCGTCCGGGTCCTGGTCGAGCAGGCGCTGGTGCCACGCGGCGGTTTGGTTGACGAGGTCCGCGAGCGCGGCGGCGGCCTTCTCCTTGGCGGCCTTTTCCTTCGCGGGGTCGCCGGCGGCGGCCTGGATGTCGGCGGCGGTCTGGCGCGCGATTGCCTGTTGCTCGCGGATCAGTTCCGCTAGAACCGGGCCGTTGCCCGATCGCCGGAAGCCCGCCTGGTACCACATGGCGAGAACGACTCGGCCGAACTGGGTGCCCCAGTCGCCGAAGTGGTTTTGGCGGAT
>DATHXE010000916.1:0-13396 GCA_035459845.1 Tepidisphaeraceae bacterium
ACGGCGTCGATCTTCGAGTACATTGAGGTCTTCTACAATCGGACGAGACGGCACAGCGCGCTAGGCTACGTCAGCCCCGAGCAGTTCGAGGCGGCGTTGAACTGATAACCCGAGCGCCCACCGTTCGTGGGGAAGGCCAGACGAAACGGGATCGATTTTAGGATACGCCCGATTCGTGATTCGACCTTCGGACTTCGTCATTGATTCGAATTTCGGGTTTCGACCTTCGAGTTTCCGCCCCTCACATCCCCGGGATCATCCCGGGGGGAAGCCCCATCTGCTGCGCCTGCTTGCGCATCTCCTCCTGGAGCATGTTCGCCGCCCGCTGCTGGGCCGCGTTGACGGCGGCGATGATCACGTCCTCGAGCAACTCCGTGTCGTTCACGTCGAGCTTGGTCTTGTCGATCTTGAGCTTGGTCAGCTCCATCTTTCCGTTGACGGTCGCCTGCACCATTCCACCCCCGGCGTCGGCGGTCACGGTCTTCCGCTGGGCCTCCTCCTGCATCCGCTCCATGCGCGAGCGCATCTCCTGCGCCTTGGACATCAGGTCGCCGAGGTTGCCGAGGTTCATGTTTTTCAGGTCGTCGAACATGGCGGAGGCTCCGTGAAAGGGGGAAGTGGGGGATTGTAGGGACGGCGCAGCGAATTATGTAGGGTGGGCTCCGCCCACCGATCTCGCGACAACGGACCCAGTGCTATCGATGTCCGCGCACCGTTGCGAAACGGTGGGCAGAGCCCACCCTACGCGCTCGCGCCGCGCGGTACACTCCTCCCCATGCTCGCCCGCCTGCTCCTCGCATGCGTTCTCCTCCCACTCGTCGCCCGGGCGGACGACGCGCCCAAGCCCGTCGTCGCCATCTTCCCGCTCGCCGGCGACGCCACGGAGACCGCCCGCGAGCGGGCCGGCGCCGCCCTCCGCGCCAAGCTCGACCGCACCGGCAAGTTCGAGGTGCTCGACGGCTTCAAAATGAAGGACGTCGCCGCCGAATCGAAAACCCCCGTCGCCTTCGACACCCCCGCCGACGCCGTCAAAGCCCTCGCCGCTACCGAGAAGCCCGCCATCCTCCTCTGGGGCGATCTGGTCGGCACCGAGCTCCGCGTCAACGTCCTCGACCTCCGCCAGCCGGATGGCAAGCCCCGCCCGATCACGAAAACCGTCGCCGAGCCGCAGGACTTGCGCTTCGCCACCGAACAGGTGCTCGAAACGATCAACGACGTCGGCAAGTTCGCCCACCCGATCGACGTCGCCGTGTTCCACGACGCCAAGAGTGACGCCCTGTGGAAATCCAACCCCAACCTCGCCCCCAACGGCGACTTTTCCGACCAGGGCGCCTGGCACGGCATCCTCGAATCGCAGTACTACCCGATCAAGTTCCTCGGCGGTGCGCAGCCCGATGTCGACAAGGTCGGCATCGTGAAAACCACCGGCCCGGACGGCAAACCGACCACGGCGCTGGCCATGCGCATGTCCCGCACCGTCGCCGAGACGAGCGGCCTCGCCTGCCTCTCCGCCCAGATCAAGATCGAGCCCGACACGCGCTACCGCCTCGCGTTCAAGTACCAGTCCGACGGCCCGACCGTCCGCCCGTTCGTCAAGGGCTACACGACCGGCAAGGGGATCGACGGCAAACCCGCGCTGCGCGAGGTGTACAAGCGGCAGGTCCCGCCGGTCGGCGCGACGAAAGGCAAATGGGCCGAGGTGGTCGACGACCTGAATCCGCAGCACGTCGCGTTCCCCGTCGAATACCTGAAGGTCGACCTCTACATCTACCTGACTGAAGGGACCGTGCTGTTCGACGACGTCGTCCTCAAGGCCGTCGGCGAACAGACGCGCAAGGCGCAGGACAAGGCCATCAAACCGCCGGGCGAGCGCCCGGCGGGCGCGAAGGATTGACGTGGGGCTTTCGTGGCGTGGGTACGCCCCGTGAGGGGCTTACCCGTGTCCGGCGCGGGTAGCGCAACGGCGCGGAACACGGGTATGGCCTCACGGCCGTACCCATGCCACCGGAGATCAGTTCCCCACCCCCGCCCCCCCCGATTCCCCGAGCGTCCCGATTCGGTCCACCCCGAACACGCGCACTTCCTCAATCGCCCCCTCGAACCGCATCCCGCGCGTCCCGGACGGATACGTGGCGAACCGCCACTCCTTGCCGTACCGCAACCACACGCCCCACACCCACGGTTCTGCCCCCGCGGGTTGCCACGTAACCATGACCGCCCCGCCCTCGCGCTTCGCCTCGACCTTCGGCGCCGGGTGCGTCACCGCGCCGCCGAGCCACGGCGACGCCGGCACCAGCGCCCGCTGCGCGTACGGCCCGTTCTGCAGCGCCGCGGCGATGTCCGCCCGCGCCCGCATCAGCGCGGCCATGCTGAAGTGCACGTTGCCGGTCGCCCCGCCGTCCGCCCGCGTCGCCCGCACCTGGTCCACGATCTCGCTGGTCGGCCACGGCTGCGGCGGCGACTTCAGATCGCTCACCGCGTTCCCCGGCCACACGTGCTTGCCCGTCGGGTTCTGCGACGCCCACCACCGCAACAGCTTCGCGTACGGCTGCTTGGGCGCGCCCAGCGGCCAGTACAACTGCGGCGTGAAGTAGTCGCACCACCCCTTCTCCAGCCACAGCCGCGCGTCCGCGAACAGTTCCTCGTACTGGTCCAGCCCCGCGATGCCCGGCGGGTTGTTCGGCCGCCAGATCCCGAACGGGCTGATCCCGAACTTCACGTGCGGCTTGACCGACTTCACCGTCTGGTGGATCGCCCGCACCATCGTGTTGACGTTGTCGCGCCGCCAGTCGGCGACGGCGAGCGTCCCGCCCGTCGACTTGTACCGCTGGTAAGAAGCCGAGTCGGGGAACGGCTGGCCCTTCAGGTACGACGCGTACGGGTAGAAGTAGTCGTCGATGTGCACGCCGTCGACGTCGTACCGGCGGACGACGTCGGCGATCACGCTCAGCGTGTGCTGCCGCGCCAGCGGCTCGCCCGGGTCCAGCCACGCCCACTTGTTGAACGTGCGGACGATCTGCGGGTGCGTGTTGGTGATGTGCGTGGGCGCGTCCGGCGACCGCGCGTTCATGTGCCGGGCGCGGTACGGGTTGAACCACGCGTGCAGTTCGATCCCCCGCCGGTGCGCCTCGCGGACCCACGTCGCCAGCGGGTCGTACGCCGGCGACGGCGCCTGGCCCTGCCGGCCGGTCAGGTACTCGCTCCACGGCTCGATCGCCGACGGGTAAATCGCGTCGCACGCGGGCCGGACCTGCAGGACGATCGCGTTGAGGTTCAGCGCGGCGGCCCGGTCGAGGATCGCGCGCATCTCCGCCAGTTGCCGCTCCACCGGCAGCCCCGGCGCGCTGGGCCAGTCGATGTTCCCGACCGTCGACACCCACGCCGCCCGGAACTCGCGCGGCGGCGCCGGCGGCTCCCCGGCCGACCCCAGCGGCGCCCGCCCGCACGACCCGCACCCGGTCAACACGAACAACACGGCGGCGAACAACGCGTGACGGAGCAGGGGGCGGGAAGGCATGGGGAGGCGATTGGACCCGCCCCCGAAATGGACGCAACCGCGCGCCATCGTGAGATGGGCACGTACCCGTGGTCAGCGCCGATCCGCACTCGACACGCTTCCCTCCGGGCGGCGCTGTCGCTTGCCTGCGGGTCGCAGCTAGACGTCACGACCGTCAGAACCCTCACGACTCGCGGCAGTTGCGCCAGCGGATCCCCCGCCCGCCGTAACCCCGGGCGAAATACGTTATTGCATAGGCAATTCCCCTTTCATATCATTGCCGCCCGGCCAGCGCGGAAGTTCCACCTCAGGACGGGACGTAACTCATGCTCAAGTCGTTGAAGCGGGCGGTCGGCGGTGTTCCCGTCGTCGGGCCCGCCATCAAAAAGGCGTACCTCACCCTGTTCACCGCCGAGGGGCGCGTGCGGACGATCCGCAAGGGCCTGCTCGAGGGCGTGCAGTACCGCCACTACCGCTGGAGCACGCCGCGCGAGGACCTGGTCGAGAGCAACTGGGACGACCTCCTCCAGACCGCCTTCACCGCCGAGATCAAAGGCAAGCGGCGGTTCTTCGACGTCGGGGCGAACTGGGGCTTCTACGTCCTGCTGGCCGGGAAGTACCGCGACAAGGGGTGCGAGGTCGTCGCGTTCGAGCCGCACCCGCAGTCGGCCGCCGAACTCCAGACGCAGGTCGTCTTGAACGGCATGTCGGGCGACACGCGCGTCGTGCAGGCCGCCGTCTCCGACACCGTCGGCACGATCGAGTTCGCCGACACCGGCAGCGCGATCGGCCAGATGATCGCCTCGGTCGACAAGGACAAGCTCGGCCAGCGCATGCTCAAGGTCCCCACGATGACCCTCGACGGCGCCGCCGAGCAGTTCGGCATGCCCGACCTCGTCAAGCTCGACGTCGAAGGCGCGGAGAACCTGGTCATGGCCGGGGCCACCAAGGTCTTCACCGAAGGCCGCCCCACCCTCCTGGTCGAGATCCACGGCGAAGAGCGCTCCGGCCCGTTCTACGACTTCATGGCCAAGTTCGACTACCGCTGCTTCGGCGCCGACGGCGCCGAGGTCACCGACCGCGCCTACCACCACCACATGATCTGCCGGCCGGCGTAATTGTTCACCGCGGAGACGCAGAGAACACGGAGGGGGCACAGAGAAAACGAAAAACGGGACTCGGCGCAACGCGCCGAGTCCCGTTTCGTGTTTTCTGACCTCTGACCTCTGACTTCTGACCTCAATCCTTGATGATAATCGTGCTCTTCCCCTCGATCAGCACCTCGTAAAGCATCTGGATGTCCGCGTTCACCAGCCGCACGCACCCGTGGCTCATCTGCTTGCCGATGCTGTCGGGGTCGATCGTGCCGTGCACGCCGAAGCCCTGCTTGTCGACCGCGTCGCCGCCCGTGCCGGTCAGGCCGATCCAGAACTCGCCCAGCGGGTTCTGCGGGTCGTCGGCTTCCTTCGCCGGCTCGTCCGCCGTGCCCCACCACTTCGGGTTCTTCAGCTTGTTCTGCGGCGTCACCATCCACGACCCGGTCGGCGTCGAGTTGTTCTTCCCGTGCCCGACCTTGAACGTGCGGACGAACATCGACCCCTTTTCACCCGGCGAGCCGAGGTACAAATCGAGCGTGTACTTGCTCTTCGAAACCACCGCGTGGAACGGCCCGCGGACGACCTTGATCGTCGCGCCGGCGCGAAGCTTCCGCGCGTCGGCGATGCCGTTGATCCGCCCGAGGAAGTCCCACGTCACGTCGTGCCCGGCCGCGATCTTCCCCGGCTTGTCGCCGCTCTGCACCGTGTAGCCGGTGACGTAGGTGTCGCCCGTGATCCGCGTGGGCGAGAAAATCAGGGTCTGGTTCGCCTGGCCGATCAAGGCCTTGGCCGCATCGGCGTCGGCGTCGGACAACTGTCCGCCGACCAGCGCCTCGTTTAGCAACCGCCGGCCTTCGACGAGCTTGGACGCGTCGATCAGCGCCTTGCCCTGCGCGATCACGCCGCCTGACTTAGAGAGATCGACCGCGGCCGCGGGGGCGGCCGGGACCTCCACGGCAGACTTGGCGGGGACGGCGGGCGGCGGCGCGACCGGCCCCGTCGGGGTCACGATCTTCACCGGCGTCGCGGGGGCGCCGGCAGTCGCCGCCGGCGTCGCGGTGGTCGGCGCAACCGCCGGCGGCGCACCGACCGGCGTCTGCGTCACCAGCGCCGCGCTCGACCCGCCCAGCGCGATCTGCGTCGAACGGCCCGACAGCTTGGCGGGCTCGGCCGGCTTCGGGGCGACGGCGGCCGCGTCGGGGCCGGTCACCTTCGGGGTCTCGCTCGCCGTCGTCGTCTTGGGCGTGCGGATGTACGCCACGATCCCGAGCACGATCGTGACGCAGAGCAGGGCGATCAGGGCGCGGCTGGCGCGGGTGCGGCTCATCGGGAGAACCTCCGTGTTCTCGGTCTATCGGCACAAACGAAGTGGCAGCGGCACTTCAGTGCCACTGCCTCGATTGTGAGGTCTGGATGGAGGGGTCGACCGCGGCTTTAGCGGTTGATGCAGTTGCTGGCGAAACGCCGGATGCCCCGATCCGTCACCAACATACTGAGCGGAATATCGTGGTCAAGCACCGGGATCGACGGCAAGACCTGCTCGTCGAACGCCAGCCCGCACGACACCCCGATGAACTCCCCCTGCGCCAAAAATCGGTCGTAAAACCCCATCCCCCGACCGATGCGGAAGCCCTTATCCGTAAACCCCAGCCCCGGCACGATGACCAGGTCGATGAACCCGACCGGGATCGGCTGCCCGTCGACCGGCTCGCGTACGCCCGGCCCGCCCGTGGTCATTTGATGAGTCAGGCTGCTGATCTCGACCGGGAGCATGCGGCGCTGGTCCCAGGAGACCTTCGGTACGACGACCGTCTTGCCCGCCTGCCAGCACTTGAGCGCCAGCGGGCTGGTGTCGACCTCGGTCGGCGTCGACAGGTACAGCATGACGACGCGAGCGGCGTCGAACTCGGGCGTCGCGGCAACGAACGAACACGCCGCCACGGACTTCGCATGCCGCTGGTCTTCCGGCATCGCGGCCAGGATCTCCCGCAGCTGCTTTCGCACCGCCTGTTTGTTGTGAATCTGGCCGTCCGTCATGTCCACCACGTCCGATGCCGGTGCCGAAAGAGTACGCCACTGCACTATCGTCACACGGCCCGAACATCATGACCGATTGTGTGAGCCGAAAGGCGTTACCGTTCAACTGTCTAAGACATTATAGACCGGTCAATAGGGAAAGTGTTAGTTTTCGGGTGGGATAATCCCCGGAAAGCGAAGGGGGGACGTGTGACGGGGGTGAGGATGTTCCGGGCATCAAGCGGGCTCGTCCTTCGGGTCGGTCGGCGCCGACTCGGTCGCCGCGCGCCACTTGGCCAGCCGCTCGGCGATCTGCCCCTCGTACCCGCGGTCCGTGGGGACGTAATAGGTCTTGTCGACGCCCAGGTAGTCCTGTTTGACGACCCCGCCCTCGTAATCGTGGGCGTACTTGTACCCTTCGCCGTGCCCCAGGCGGGCCGACTGCTTGTAGTGCGTGTCGCGCAGGTGCCGGGGTACGGGAAGCGTCCGGCCCTCACGGACGTCCTTCATCGCGCCCCAGATGGCCATCGCACTGGCGTTGGACTTGGGTGCCGTGGCCATGTAAATCGCGGCCTGGCCGAGCGTTAGCTGGGCCTCGGGCATGCCGATCTTCTCGACCACGTCGAACGCCGCCGCCGCGACCATCAGCGCGCGGGGGTCGGCGTTGCCGATGTCCTCAGACGCGAGGATCGCGATCCGCCGGGCGACGAAGCGTGGGTCCTCGCCCGCCTCTAGCATGCGGGCCACCCAATACACTGCGGCGTCCGGGTCGCTCCCGCGCATTGATTTGATCAGCGCGCTCGCCGCGTCGTAATGCTCGTCGCCGATCGGGTCGTAGACGATCGCCTTGCGCTGGATGGATTCCTCAGCAACGGGGAGGTCAATCACGATTGCCGATTGCCCATTGCCGATTGCCGATTGTTCCCCCGCTCCATCCTTCATCCTTCCTCCTTCATCCTTCCCTTCTGCCATCTGCGACAGCACCGCGACCTCCAGCGCGCTCAGCGCCCTCCTTCCGTCCCCGTCGCTCGTGGTGGCCCAGTGGTTGATCGCCTCGTCGGTGATCTCGATCTTGAGCTTGCCGTAACCGCGCTCCGGGTCGGCGACGGCCCGGCGGATCAGCGCCCTGATGTCGTCCTCCGACAGCGGCGCGAACTGGAAGATCTGGCTCCGGCTCACCAGCGGGGAGTTGACCGCGAAAAACGGGTTCTCCGTCGTCGCCCCGACGAGCAAAACCAAGCCGTTCTCCACATCCGGGAGCAGGATGTCCTGCTGCGCGCGGTTGAACCGGTGGATCTCGTCGAGGAACAGCACCGTGCGCTTCCCGCCGGTCTCGAGTCGGGCGCGGGCCGCGTCGAGCACGGCGCGCACTTCCTTCACGCCCACCGCGGCGGCGTTCAACTGCTCGAAGTGGCTCTTCGTGTACCCCGCGATCAGCGAGGCCAGCGTCGTCTTCCCCGTGCCCGGCGGGCCGTAGAAGATGACCGACGTCAGCCGGTCCGCCTCGAGCATCCGGCGGAGCAGTTTCCCCTTCCCGAGGAAGTGCGTCTGCCCGGCGAACTCGTCGAGCGTCCGCGGCCGCATCCGCGCCGCGAGGGGCTGGGCGCGCTCGACGTTCTTCCGGCGCGATTCGGCGAACAGGTCCATGGGGGGATTCTAGGTCAGCGCGTGCGGAACGCGTAGGTCATCCACGGATCCGGAAAGATTCCCCGAGGCCTGTGTCACTTCAGTGACCGGGCCCCAATCGCGCACGAAAGCCCAGAAGTAGCTCAACATTCCGATGTTGAGGAGCGGCGCGGTGCGGCCGATCACCGGAATACGCGGCTCGGCGCTCGAACGCTCCTCTTCAACATCGGAATGTTGAGCTACTCTTGGACGATCCGCACCACCTCGCTCGGGTGCTCCGCCCAGTGTTCCGGCCGCAGCGCCCGCACCTTCTCCGCGTACACCGCGTGCCACCCCGCGGCGATCGTCTTCATCCCCGCCGCCCGGCCCGCCTTCACGTCCGCCGGCGAGTCGCCCACGTACGCGCACTTGCGCGGGTCCACGCCGAGCATCCGCGCGACCTGGATCAGCGGCTCGGGGTTCGGCTTTGGCTTCTCGGCCTCGTCGCCGGTCACGATCGCGTCGAACGTGCCCGCCCACCCGAGGTGCGCCAGCGTGATGTCGGCCGACCGGCGGCCCTTGCCCGTCATCAAGCCCACCGGCAGCCCGGTCGCGCGAACCGCGGCGAGCATCTCCGGCACCCCGTCGAACACGACGACCTTCCCGTGGTGCTTGCGGTAGTACGCGTGATACATCTCGTCCGCGTCACGCCACACGGCCTCCTCCGGCAACTCCCGGCGGATCATCCCGCTGTCGGAGGGCCCGAAGCGGGAAATGACGTCCTCAAGCGAGTACGTCAGCCCGGTGATCGGCCCGACCGCCGCGTTCCACGACGCGACGATCAGCGGGATCGTGTCCGCCAGCGTCCCGTCCAAATCGAACAACACCGCGTCGAGCATTCGCCAAAGCCTTTCGAAGGTGACGCGGCATTCTTGAAGCAGAAAGCCCGCGGAACAAGTTCCGCGGGCCTCTCAGTTGTCGAATCGCGGGTCGCTAGCCGCGCTCGCGGTGGGCAGTGTCCACCCTGCGCGTGCGTGCGAGGTTAGGTGGAAGCCCACACGTCCTGCGACGTCGGCGACCCATCGTACCCCGCGAGGACCCACAGCTTGCCGTTGTACTCCAGGGTCGAGTGCCCGGAGCGCGCCGCGAACGGCGCGGGGTTGATCGCGCTCCGCCAGGTGATGCCGTCGGTCGAGTAGTAGACGTCGTTCTTGCGGACGCCGCTCGCGACCCCGCCGACCACCCACATGCGGTTGTCGTACAGGCTCAGGGTCATGTCCGCCCGGGCCGAGAACACGCCCTGAGTCACCTGGTACCACGTGGCGCCGTTGTCCGGCGAGTGCCACAGGTCGGACGCGGCCTGGTTGATGCTCGCGTTGACGACGCCGCCGGCGATCCAGAGCTCGCCCTGGTAGCTGACCGCCCCGTGCCCGCGGCGGGCGTTGAACGGCGTGTTCACGCTCACCTGCGACCACGTCGCGCCCTCGTCGGTCGACTTCCACACCGCGTTGGTCAGCCCGGACGACGTCTGCCCGCCGATCACGTACAGGTTGCCGTTGTGGGCGACCGTCGCGTAGTCGCTCAGCCCGCCGAGGAACGTGGCGGAGCTCGTCTTGCGCGTCCACGCCAGGCCGTCGGTCGAGCTGAACACGTCGGTGTTGCCCGACCCGCCGACGATGAACATCTTCCCGTTCGCCGTCACCATGCCGAACCCGGAGCGGGCGGAGATCGCGTCGCCCGTCAGCGTCTGCGCGGTCCACGCGTACCCGTCGGTCGACGAGTACATGTCGCCCAGGTCGGCCGACCCGCCGTTCCCGCCGAACACCCACATCTTGTTGTCGAATGTGACTGCGCCCATCTTGGCCCGGCGGCTGAACGTGTAGGTGGTGTCGGTGTTCGTGCGCCCGTACGCCGTGCCCAGCGCCGCGTCGGCGTCGGAGCGGAGCTGGAGCGTGTAGCTGGTCGACGCGGGGATCGCCGGCGTCGCGAGCGGGTCGCCCGGGTCGGACGTGACGGCGACGAGCGAGAAGACGACCTCGCCGCTCGGCTTCTCGAACGCCTTCGCCTCGCTCCCGCCGCCGGCGAAGAGCGACGTCGCGCCCCACGCGGTGTTCTCGTCGAACTTGAGCAGGCTGGGGCTGCCCGCGCCGCTCTTGCGGTACGTGGCGATCTGGGCCTTGCCGTTCTTGTACCAGAGCGAGTTGTACAGGCCGGTCGTCCCCGTCGCCGAGACGGTCGTCGTCGTCCACGTCGAACCCGCGCGCTCGGAGTAGATCAGGTCGCCGTTGTAGGCGTCGTAATAGGCGACGCCCGGGTTGTTCCCGTCGAACGCCAGGGCCGTGTACCCGCCGCCGACCTCGGTCGTCTTGAGCACCGTCTTGCTCCACCCGACCAGCGCCTGGTCGGCGTACCGAGCCTCGCCGTCGACCCCGGCCACCAGGTCGCCGGTCCGCTCGTACGCGACCGACCATCGGCTCGTCCCGGGGTTGAATTTGAGCGACGAGTACCGCCCGATGTCCTCAAGCACGCCGTCGAGCGGGTTGGCGTCCGTGTCGACGGGCAGGATGTCGACCGTCCACAGGTTGAGCGCGCCGTTGAGCGTCGCCATGCGCAGCGACTTTCCGGACGCCGAGTAGTACGTGATCGCCGCATTGGTGCCCGTGCCGGCGAACGCGAGCGACGGGTACATGCCCGTCCTCTTGTACCCGTCGACGAGCACCGAATTGTTGAACTGCCCCGTCGACGCGTTGTACTTGGCGAACCGGACGTCGGCGTTGTACGCGTCGTAGTAGGCGACGCCCGGGTTCTTGTTGCTGTCGAGCGCGATCGACACGTAGTTGCCGTAGTCGTCGTTCCCGACGCCCGAGGCGTCGTTGACGATCGTCTGCGGCGTCGTCCACGCGCCCGCGCCCGTCTTGGACGTCACCTTCAGGTTGTGCGCTACCGCGTCGTAGAACGCGACCCACGTCCGGTCGTTGGTGGCGTCGTACGCCAGCGCGTTGTCCTTGCCGTCGGCCCACGTGGTGCTCAGGAGCGCGCGCCCCTCGAGCGATGACAGCCTGAAATCCTGCCGACCCTTGTCCCGCTTCGAACGTCCGTGCGACTGCATTTTCTCTTCCTCCCGGAAGTGATTGGGGAGGCGCGTTGCACGCCTCCGTACCCGATTAATCCCTAACCCACGAAGCGGGCGCGACATTATGGGACCGTAACGGGGGTCGCAATGAGATTTTGTCAAACTGGGTATTTATACGAACGTGTATATGTACCTACGGCGTTTCCCCTCGCGTTGTCGCAAGTCTCTGCATAGTGGGGGTTTAGAGTTGCCGGAGAAACTGGCGAATCGTACGTCTTTGAACAGTGCGTCATCTGTTCTCGCTCCCGGAGAGACGTATGCAAAAGGCTTGGACATCCCGCGTCGCCGTGACCGCCTTGGAAACCCTCGAAACCCGCCGGCTGATGAGCGGCAATGCTGGGGAGATCTTGCTCGGTGAGGACGGCGTGCTCCGCGTGACGGGCACGAACGGGCGCGATGAACTGATTGTCGGGACGGACGCGACGGCCGGCACCGTGTACGCGCGGGTCGTGGCGTACGGGGACGACTTCAGCTGGGACTCGTCGGTGTCGGCCCAATTCGACGCGGGTGCAGTGAAAGGGATCGTGGCCGACGCGGGCGACGGCGACGACTACCTGGCGGTGAACGATCTGGGCGGCCTGCTGTCGGCCCCGGTCACGATGCGCGGGGGCAGCGGCGACGACCGCCTGGAGGCGGAGGCCGACCGGGACGGGCACGACTACGTGATCGCGCATCGCGGCGGCGGGCCGTTCGCGCCGATGGTCCTCGAGGGCGGGGATGGGAACGACGAACTGTGTTCGGGCATCGGCGACGTCACACTCGCCGGCGGGAACGGGGACGACAAATACCTGAAGTGGCTGGCGTGGGGGGCGGTGACGGTGGTGGACGACGTGCCGCGGCAACCCGAGCCGACCCCGGAGCCCGCGCCGGCGCCCGTGGCCGACGGGGTGGCGGACGACGAGGCGGTAGTCGAACCCGAGGTAACGGTCGGCCCGGTCGCCGCGGTTCGCGCGCCGGTCTTCTCCGCGACGCGGATCGCGCCGGTCAGCGCGAAGTTCTTCGACGCCTCGGCGGACGAACTGTGGTGACGCCCAGGTAGCTCAACATTCCGATGTCGAGGAGAACCGTTCGGAGACCGTTCCCCGAATACGCGCGCTCAGCGTCCCACGCCGCTCCTCAACATCGGAATGTTGAGCTACTTGTTGGCCTCATAGACGACCTTCCCCCCGAGGTACGTCCGCACCACCTTCATCTCCCGCAATTCCTCCGGCGAACACGTGAGGATGTCCTTTCCGAGCACCGCCAGGTCCGCGAACTTCCCCACCTCGATCGACCCCGTCTCGTGGTCGCGGAAGAGCATCCGGGCGTTGTTGATCGTGTAGAACCGCAGCACCTGCTCGCGCGACAGGGCCTCTTCGGGGTGGAGCGGCTTGTCGGTCCAACGGGCGTTGCGCGTCGTGGCCGCGTACATGCCCAGGAACGGGTTGTACGGGTTCACGCTCCGCAGCGACCCGATCTTCTGCATGTGGTCCGACCCGCCGCCCGTCACGCCGCCCGCCTCGAAGATGCTCTTCAGCGGCTGGAAGTACCGCAGCCGGTCGTACCCGAACTGCCCGAGCAGCGTCCGCGTGTCGAGCCACAGCCAGATCGGCTGGATGTCGCAACTGACGCCCAGCTTCGGCAGGCGCTCGACCGCCTCCTTGCTCATGAAGTTGCAGTGCGTGATGTTCGGCCGCGACGCCGCCAGCTTCTCCGGCATCTCCTTCTTGAGCTCTTCGTACGCGTCGAGCAGCGTGTGCACGGCCCCGTCGCCCACGCTGTGCGCGGTGAACTGCAGCCCGCTCTCGACGGCCGTCCGCACGATCGGCAGCAGCCGCTCGGGCGGGATGAACCGCACCCCGCGGTACTCCGGGTCCGTAATCCCGTACACCTTCGAAACGCCCCACGGCTCGCGCATGTACGCGCTGCCGGTCAGCATCCCGCCGTCGAGGTAGCACTTGATCCCGACCACTTGCACCATCGGGTCAGGCTTGCGGAGCGGATGCTCGGCGACCGCCTTGATCCGCTTCTGCAGCAAATCCATCGGCCCGATCGTGTCGACGTGCCACG
>DATHXE010000917.1:0-4054 GCA_035459845.1 Tepidisphaeraceae bacterium
CGTCTTCGTCCTGGGCGCCGCCCCCGTGCTCGGGCTCGTCCCGTTCATGTTCCAGTACATGTCGACCGTCGCCGACCACTACCTGTACGTGTCGATGATCGGCCCGGCGATCGCCGTCGCCGCCGCGGCCGGGTGGGCGGCGGATAAGGCACGGGCGGCGCGCGGCGCCACCGCCAAAGCGTCGTCCGCCGTGCGCGAGGGCCCGTGGGCCGTCCGCGGCGCGTTCGGCCTCCTGATCGCCGCGTGGGGGCTCCTCAGCGCCGACCAGTGCGCCGTCTGGCGCGACGACGTCGCGCTCTGGCGGCACACGATGGCCGTCTCGCCGGACAGCTTCGTCGCCCCGAACAACCTCGCCGCCAACCTCGGGCGCGAGGGCTCGCGCCTCGAGTGGGCCGCCGTCGACGCCGCCGACCGCGGCCGGACCGCCGAGGCCGACCGCCTGCGCGCCCGCCGCCGCGCCATGACCGAACGCGCCGCCGCCCTGCTCGAGCAGTCGATCGCGATCCACGGCGATTACCTGCCCGCCCGCCAGAACGCCGTCGCCAACTACGCCCGCCTGGGCCAGTGGGCGCGCGCCGCCGAGCACACCGAGGGCCTGCTCGCCGCCAACCGCCGCGTCCCCGCGTACATGCACGAGAACTTCACGACGTTCCACAACGCCGCCGGCCACCTGTGGGTGCGGGCGGGCCGCTACGACCGCGCGATCGGGCACTTCGAAGAGTTCCTGCGCCGCGTGCCGGGGGACGCGACGACGCAGAAGGCGCTGGCGGAAGCGCGATCGCGGATCGCCGAAGCCCGCATCGAATGAGAATGGTTTGAGGCGCACGCGTCCCGCGTGCGCCCCGATGCGCTCGTACCGATCAGTGAAGGAACGAGCACTGCGGAATTCGCGAATTGCGAAGCCGCACGCGGCATGGGCTGCGCTCGCGTTTGGATCCTGAACTGCGTCGGCTCACCGCAGCGCCCGGATCGCGTCCTCGCGCGTCCGGTGCACCGTGAATAGCCGCTCGAGCGAACACGCCCGGAAGATCCCCTGAAGCCGCGCCGACAAATTGCACAGCGCGATCTGCCCCTTGTTCGTCCGCACCTGGTGGCGGATGTTCACCAGCAGCCCCAGCCCCGAGCTCGGCATGTAGTTCACGCGCAACAGGTCGATCACCCACCGCTTCCCCGCCGCCGGCGTGATCAGCCCCGCCACCTGGTCGTTGAGCCGGTCGAACTCCGACGAGTCGAGGTCGTCGGGGATGTGCAGCTCGACGACCTGCACCGTCTCGACCGTCGTGACTTTGAGCAACTCGCTGGTCATCACAAGGTTTCCCGCTCCCGCCGGCCGAACAACCGCCTCGCGCGCACGCCTCTCGATGGTCATTAAAACATAAGAACGGGGCAGGGGCAAAAAGACGGTTTGCTTTTCCGGTTTTCCGCGAGGGATCGGACGTTATCGGAGCTTGTGACCGCCGGCCGGTCCGGGTGCCATGCCTTCGCACCGCGCGAACTGGACGGATTCGCGAATGACCCGCATCGCGGTGCGTAGGCATGCCCCAGCGGCGCTCGCTCTGAAATCGAACGCACGAAACGCTTCGATCTCGATTCGCACGCCGCTGGGGCATGGCCACGCGAGCCGACCGCGCCGTTCCGCATGTCCAAATCACCCGGCGGCTCGCGAGGGCATGGCACCCGAAACGCCCGCCACAAAAACAAAGAGGCGCCCGACCCACATCGGGCGCCTCTCGCTCTGTTACCACAATCACACCCCTCAGTGCTTGTGCTCCACCCCGTGCCCCCCCGCCGCACCTTCGACCACCTCGTTCTTCGGGCTGTCGTACGGTTTGCGCGTCATCGGGTCCTTCGGCGGCGTCGGGTTCGCATCGTACGCGTCCAGGTCCGCCACCACCTGCATCACCCCGTACATCCGCACCCAGTGCGCCGGGTACGTGCACAAAAACGGGTAGTTCCCCGGCTTGTCCGGCGCAGTGAACGACAGCGTGATCGCCTCCCCGTTGTTCACCAGATGCGTCGCGTGCAGCACCTTCGGGTCGTCCGGCACGTACGCCTTGGCCTTCGCGTCGTCCGGGGCCGGCATCGACCCACCCTTGGTCCCGATCTCCGCCAGCCCGCCGGGCGCCGTGATCACCAAATTGTGGGGCATGTTGTCGTCGTTCTGCAACACGATCTGCACGGGCTTCCCCGCCTGCACCGTGAAGTACCGGAGGTCGTACTGCATCTGCTCGACCAGCGTCCGCATCAGCACGACCCGCACCGCCAGTTCGCGCAGCCGCTTGCGGACCGCGGCTCCCGCCGGCTGGCCCATCACCGCCGCCAGGTCGTTGCCGAGTTGCACGGCCTGCACGACCTCGGGCGTCGTCCGCTGCTCGGCGGGCGTCGACTCGACCAGCTTCACGACCGCCTGCGCGAGGGGCTCCACCTGCTCCTTCGGCCACTTCGACGCCGGGATCCGCCCGATCGCCCGCACCGCCGCCGCCCGCTTCTCGCCGGTCGCGCCCGACACCGCCTTGGCGAGCACGCCGAACGCGTCCGCCTCACGACCCGACACGTACCCGAGCGCCTCGAGCGCCGCGGCCTCGACCGACTCGTCGCCGCACGTCGTCTGGGCGACCACGTCGTCGTACATCGCCTTGCGCAGGGCGGCCGACGGAACCAGTTGGACCGCCGCGAGCATCGGCTTGATGCCGTCCGCGCCCCGCCCGGTCGCCAGCCGCCACGCCTTGGAGTGCCCGTTGTCGCCGACGATCAGCGCCGCCCACGCCGCCTGCTTCACGGCCGGGCTGTCCGACTCGGTCGCCAGCGCCCGCAGCTCGTCCCCCTTGGCCGCCAGCGCCGCCGGCTTCTGCGCCAGGAGCAAACTCGCCAGCTCGCGCGGCGTCGCCTTGTCCTCGGCGTCCACCTTCGCGATCCCCGCCAGCAGCACCGCCACCGGCTCAGACTTGTCGATCGCCACCAGCGCCTCGACCGCCTCCTCGCGGAGCTTCTTGTCCATCCCTTTCCGCACTAGGATCGCCTGGTACACCGGCTTGTACTTCGCGTGGTCCGCCTTCCGCTCGACCGCCGCCAGCTGCGCGTTCGTCAGCCGCTTCAACTGGTACGCCACCACCGCCGGGCTCTTGTCCAGCATGATCTTGGGCGCCCCCGCCGGCGCCTCCTCGTCCGCCGCACGAACCGGCGCAGCGAACGTACCCAGCGCCAGCGCGACCGCGGCACACAACACACGATTACGCTTCGTCCTGTTCATCAACGTCACTCCTGCAACAATCTCTCACCTAAACGCCACGGAGACACCGAGCCACAGAGTCCTCCTCCGTGCTCCGTGTCTCCGTGGTGAACTCTTCAATTCTCTTCAGAAGCCGCTCACTTCGCGTGCTTCTCCAGCGTCTTCATCGCCTCGTCCAGCGCGAACTTCACCCACTTGTCCTCCGGCTTGTTCGCCGACTCCAGCGCCACCTCGATCGCCGCCGCGTCCGTGAAGTAGCTGCACGCCCGCACCGCCTCCAGCCGCACCCGCGGGTGGTCGTCCACCGCCAGCTTCTTCAACAGGTCCAGCGGCTTGGCCACCCGGTCCCGCCAGTAGCACAGCACGCGCGTCCCCGCCGCCCGAGCGTTCGGGTCCTTCGCCGCCAGCACCTGCTTCAGCAGCGCCTCGTTCACCACGTTGTGCCACTGGTGCACCCACAGCGCCTCGCACAGCCGGTGCTCGTAGTCCTTGTCGGCCTTGTCCAGCCCGGCCGCCCACGACTGCGCCGCCGCGATCACTTCCTTCGTGTCCCGCCCGGACAGCTCGATCTTCGTCCGGTACCGCACCCGGTCGTCCGGGCTCTTCAGGTTCTCCATCAGCGCCGACACCGGCGCACCGGCGATCGCCGCCGGCTTGGCGAGCGGTCGGCCCTCCGCGGTGATGCGGTAGATCCGCCCGTGCGCGTGGTCCCGGCTCGGGTCGCGCAAGTGGTGCTGCAAATGCCCGATGATCGGGTTGTGCCAGTCCAGGAAGTACAGCCCGCCGTCCGGCCCGACCTCGATGTCCGACGGGCGGAAGTTCGGG
>DATHXE010000918.1:0-7876 GCA_035459845.1 Tepidisphaeraceae bacterium
CCGCCGGCGAGCAGGACGGGCAGGTTCCGCGTCGAGTGGTTGCTCGCATTGCCCAGGTTGCTGCCGAAGAGGACGGTCGTGCGGTCGAGCAGCGTCGCGCCGGCCTCGGTCGTCCCCTTCAACTTCGTCAGCAGTTCGCGGACGGTGCCCATCAGTTCCAGTTCGATCTTCTGGAGTTGCGCGATCTTGGTCGGCTCCTGGCCGTGGTGCGAGAGGTCGTGGTGGCCCTGCGTCACGCCGGTGACGGGCGGCACGAGGCTCGTGCCCAGCAGCAGCATGGTCACCAGGCGGGTCGAGTCGGTTTGCAGCGCCAGGTGGACGAGGTCGAACATGAGGCGGGCCTTTCCGATCATGTCGGCCGAGTTC
The DNA here is from genome assembly GCA_035459845.1 of Tepidisphaeraceae bacterium. Lineage (GTDB taxonomy): Bacteria > Planctomycetota > Phycisphaerae > Tepidisphaerales > Tepidisphaeraceae > DASPKW01. The sequence continues at coordinate 367 of DATHXE010000918.1, forward strand.
GTGTTGTTCTGCGGGGGCCTGGCGTCGACCTTCGGCTTGGGTTTGCTCGCCCACTGCTCGCTGACGACCATGCGCTTCTCGAGCTCGCGCACGGACGTGAAGTACTCGTCCACCTTGTGCCGGTCGCGCCGGCCCATCGCCCCGCCCATCGACTTGGCCTGCTGGCCGACCGTGTCGAGGATGCTCCGCCCATCCCGCAGCCGCGCGACCTGCTCGCGTACCTCGTCCGGCTTGCCGTCCAGAAACAGCCGCGCGAACACGCTCGCGGGGTACAGGTCGGACGGCACCATCGCGCCGCTGCGCGTCCAGGACAGGCCGCTGCCCTCGCTCGACAGCGACAAGCTCGCGTAGCGGGTTCGCAGTCCGACGTGCTCGGCCGCGAACTGGTCCAGCGAGATCGTGTTGCGGAAGCCCGCGCGCAGCTCCGGGTGCGGGGCGGCCGTCAGGTAACTGGCGATCGAGTCGTGCGTCGACCCGACGTCCGGGTGCGCCAGGCCCGAGATGACGGAAAAGTCGTTCCGCAGTTCCTTGAGGGGCTCCAAGTACGGCGAGGGCGCGTAATCCGCGCCGGCCCCCTCGGGGAAGAACGACTTGGGGTGCAACCCGAGCGGCGCGCAGACGCACACCATCCGGCGAACCGGCTCCGCGTTCCCGTCCGCGAACGCCTTGGTCTGGAAGAGTTCTAATGCGGGGAGCGCCATCGCCACGCCGGCGGCGCGGAGCAGGTCCCGGCGCGAGAGGTTGCGCGCGCGCCGCGGCGCCAGCGTCGGAACGGCGAGGTGGGGGACGGCGTCGTGGGTCATGATTGTTTCCTTCTCGCGCCCGAGCAGATTCACCGCAGAGACGCAGAGAGCGCGGAGGGGGCGCAGAGAAGACCGCTTTTCTCTTGCGCTCCGAAATCTTCTAAAAATGCCGGTCTTCTCTGCGCCATCTCTGCGTCCTCGGCGTCTCTGCGGTGAATCTGCTCCGGACTACTTCGTCAGGAACAACTCGCTCCCGACGATCTCTTTCACGAGCGTGCGCAGGCCGTAGCCCTTGCTCGCGACGCGCTTCACGATCGCGTCGACCTTCTCGCCGTCCACGCGCTCCGGCGCGCCGCCGGTTGCGTAGGTCGCCAGCTTGACCGTCAGGCCGCGCGCGAACTTGTCCTGGTCCGCCAGCAGGTGTTGCTTGAGCTCGTCGACGTTGGCGAACTTGCGGCCGTCCGGCAGGACGTCGGACGGGTCGACCGGCTTGCCGTGCAGGTAGGGCATGCGCTTGCCGTCGATGACGACGGGCTTGCCGTTGCCGGTGGCGCGGTAGAACTCGCGGTACCCGCCGATCACGTCGAAGCTCTCGAGCGCGAAGCCGGGCGGGTCCATCTTCACGTGACAGGACGCGCACGATTCGAGCTGCCGGTGCTTGGCCAATTGCTCGCGGATCGTCGACGTCCCGCGCGTGTCCGGCTCGATCGTCCCGACGTTGGGCGGGGGCGGGCTGGGCGGCGTGCCCAAAACCTTGTCCAAGACCCACGCCCCACGCAGCACGGGCGAAGTCGCCGTTCCGTTGGCCGTCACCTTCAGCGTCGCCGCCATCGTCAGCACCCCGCCGCGGTGGCTCTCCGGCGGGAGTTTCACGCGCCGGAACTCCCAGCCGTCGACGCCGGGGATGCCGTAGTGCCGCGCCAGCCGGCCGTTCAGCATGGAGAAGTCGGAGGCGATGAAGTTGGCGGTGCTTTCATCGTTCTTGAGCAGCTCGGCAAAGAACAGCTCCGCCTCGCGCACCATCGACTCCTTCAGCATCCCGTCGTACTCGGGATACAAAATGTGCCCGGGCATCGTCGCGTCGATGTCGCGCAAGTTGAGCCACTGGCCGACGAAGTTCCTGCTAAAGTTCGCGGCCCGCGGGTCGGCGAGCATGCGGTCGACCTGCCTTGCCAGTTCGCCGGCCTCGCGCAACCCGCCGCGCTCGGCGGCCGCCAACAGCGCCGCGTCCGGCGTCGAGCTCCAGAGAAAGTAGGAGAGCCGGCTGGCGATCGCGAAGTCGGCGAGCTTGCCGGGTTTTTCGTGGAGGAACAAAAACTCGGGCGACACGAGAATGCCCGCCAGCCCGACGCGCACCGCGCGCTCGAACGAGTACTTGTCCGCCAATCGCGCCTTCACAAGCCCGAGGTACGGCGCGACGTCCGCGTCCGTCACCGGCCGGCGGAACGCGCGGCGGGCGAACGCCGTCAACACGCGTTTGGCGTCCGCCTCCGGTTCCGCCGACGTCACCTCGACCCGATCCCGCGCGTCCTTCGCCGGCGCGGCCTTCTGCGGCAGATCGCCGAACAGCCAACGGTGGCTCGGCGGCGGCCAGGACTCGTTGATCGGCCCTTCGACCTCCACCCAATGCACCGCCAGCCCCGGCCCGTCCCACGCGTCCGCCCCGACCGTGTGGACTTGCTTCGACCCCGCCAGCCCGTACGGCAAAATCGAGATCGTCGTCTTGGGCGGCATGACCTTCTCGAACTCGATCACCCGCACCTCGCCCGCCCCCCCTGCCACCGGAGCGTCGAAGTACCCGACCAGCGGCGATTCCCCGCGCCCGACGCCGCCCCCGCCGCCGCGGATGTCGAACGTGACGGGCTTGCCCCCGCTCTGCACCGCCGACACCGCGACCTTGAACCGGAACCGCCCGCGCTCGGGCGGGTAGAACCCGTACAGCGTGACCCGCTGCCACGCCGACGACGTGAACATCGTCACCCCGCCGTCGTCCGCCTTGCGGAAGACGCGCTCGGTCGTCGCCTTCACCTGGTGCGCGTCGGTCAACTTGTACCGCTTGACCGCGGGCGCCGGCGCCTTGGCCTTGTTAGTGATCGCCAAATCCAGCGCCGCGTACGCCGCATCGAGATACCGCTCCATCAGGAACGACGACGTGTGCAGCGCGTCCCCCACGTTGTCGAACCCGTCCGCCGACGAGTCCGGCGGGAGCATCTGCGCGAACTCGCCCTCGACGCCGAGCAAGTCGCGGATCGTATTCTCGTACTCCACGCGGTTCAGCCGCCGGAGGACGATGCGCCCCTCTTTGGCCCGCCGCGCCTGCTCGGCCGCGTGGAGCGTCGCGCGCATCTGGTCCGTCGCGGCCTTGGTTTCCGCCTCGGGCGGGCGAGGCTTGGAGTCCGGCGGCATCTCCCCGCTCGCGATCCGGTCCAGGATCTGGTTCCACTGCTTGCGCGCGGCATCATCCGCGGGGTCGGGCGAAAGCTGATCCAAGCGCAGATCGCCCTTGGCCTTCGCCGGCCCGTGGCATTCGACGCAATGGCGCTGCAGGAACTGGCTCAGCGCGTGATGAGTCGGAGCGTTTTCCGCGACCACGGGCAGCGAGCCCAGGCAGAGGCAGATCAGCGCGAGAATGGGGCGCTTCGAGCGCGTCGTATTCACCACATTGAGTCTACCGCCAAGCCGGAACGGAGTTGCCTGTGAAGACGATTGTTCAGCGGATCTCGCGGCGGAATCTCAGAACTGCGCCACCAGACGCGCCCCGCAAGCGGGGCGGCTACAAGAGGAATCAGCGCACTTCGACTCCCTGCTTCGTGCCTTTGCGTCTTGGCGGCCCGCTCTCTTCCACAGCAGATCGCGGGTTGCGAAATCCCCCTCACCGTCGCATATCATTCCGCAGCACCCACGGACCGGATGCGATATGACCAACATTCACGACAACCCCGCCCTCCCCCGCGTCTTCATCGTCGGCGGCGGCTTCGCCGGCATCGCGGCGGCCAAGGCGCTCGCCAAGGCCCCCGTCCGCGTCACCCTCGTCGACCGCCGCAACCACCACGTCTTCCAGCCGCTGCTCTACCAGGTGGCGACGGCCGCCCTGTCGCCCGCCGACATCTCCAGCCCGATCCGCTCGGTCGTCAGCAAGATCCCCAACTGCCGCGTCGTGCTCGCCAAGATCCGCGGCGTGGACCTCGCGCAGAAGCGCCTGACCTTCGAGGGCGGCGCGGTCGAGTACGACTACCTGATATTGGCCGCCGGCGCCACGCACTCCTACTTCGGCCACCCCGAGTTCGAGAAGGTCGCCCCGGGCCTGAAGACGCTCGAGGACGCGACGGAGATGCGCAAGCGCATCCTGCTGGCCTTCGAATCGGCCGAGTACGAAGGCTCCGAGGAGCGCCGCAAGGCCGCGCTCACGTTCGCGATCGTGGGCGGCGGCCCGACCGGCGTCGAACTCGCCGGCGCGATCCAGGAGATCGCCGCCAACACGATCCAGAAGGACTTCCGCAACATCGACACGACGACCACGCGCGTGATCCTGCTCCAGGGCGGCGACCGCCTGCTCCCCCAGTTCCCGCCCAAGCTGTCCGAGCGGTCGCGCACGGACCTCGAGCACATGGGCGTCGAGGTCATGCTCAACGCGATCGTGACCAACGTCACGGCGGACGGCGTCGAGATCAAGGGCCAGGGCTTCCTCCCCGTCCGCACCGTCTTCTGGGCGGCCGGCGTGCAGGGCAGCCCGGTCGGGGCGACGCTGGGCGTGCCGCTGACGCGCTCGGGACAAGTCGTAGTCAATCCCGACCTGAGTGTTCCCGGGCACCCGGAGGTCTTCGTCGCCGGCGACCTCGCGGCCGCCAAGTCCGCCGACACCGGCGCGCCCGTCCCCGGCGTCGCGCCCGCGGCGCTTCAGATGGGCAAGTATGTCGGCAAGCTCCTCGCCGCCGAGATCAAGAACGGCACCCGGCCGGACCAGCGCAAGCCCTTCGCCTACTGGGACAAGGGCACGCTCGCGACCATCGGCCGGTTCCGCGCCGTCGGCGTCGTCTGGAAGCTCAAGTTCGCCGGGATCATCGCCTACCTGCTCTGGGCGGGCGTGCACATCATGTACCTGGTCAACTTCCGCAACCGCCTGGCCGTCGCCGCCAGCTGGTTCTGGAACTGGATGGTCAACGCCCGCGACGCGCGCCTGATCACGGGCGACGCCAAGCTCGACATCAAGACGCCGCGCCCGGGCGAGATGATCCTGGCCCGCGAGGGGGCGGAACACCACACGAACCCCGAGCCGGTGCACGCGCCCCCGCCGCCGGTGGTCGCCACGCCCGGGTAAGTCTTTTTCTCAATTGCCCGTCACGGGTCCGATATTCCGACGCCGTATGTGCGCGACGTCCGATCGCCGATAATCTATCGGCACCCGCCGCGCGCCCCCATGCTCTCCGCCCAGGCCTACTCCTTTCGCCAGAAGTCCAAGCTCGCGATCTCCCTCTCGTGGATCGGCGGGTACACCAACGTCGTCGCGCTCCTTTCCTGCCGCACGCTCATCTCGCACGTGACCGGCACGACCACCTGGGCGGGTGAGGCCGCCGCGTACGGCGACTTCGCCGTCGCCGGGTACTTCGCCTTCCTCCTCGCCACGTTCTTCGCCGGGGCGGTCCTGTCCGCCCTCCTGACCGAGGGCGCGCGGCGGCGCGGCGTGCGCTCCAAGTACATCATCCCCCTGCTCCTCGAGGCCGGGCTCCTGATCGTCTTCGCCGTCGGCCTCGAATCGCTCACCCGCCAGCGCGCCGCGGGCGCGGGCGGCGAGCTCGGCGCCGCCTGGTGGCTCGTCGGCGCCGCCGCCATGGCCATGGGCCTCCAGAACGCGACCGTCACCCGCATCTCCGGGAGCGTCGTCCGCACCACCCACCTGACCGGCGTCGTGACGGACCTGGGCATCGAATCCGTCCAGTACGCCTACTGGTGGCGCGACCGCGCCCGCACCCGCCGGGCGAGTCGCCGCGGCCGCCTGCTCCGCGTCTCGCGCCGCCACCCGTCCGTCCTCCGCCTGCTGTTGCTCGCCTCCATCTTCGGCTCGTTCCTGTTGGGCGTGGTCGTCGGCACGCTCCTCTACGTCCGCTGGCCGGGCTACGTGATGATCCTGCCGGTCGGGTTCCTGCTGTTCATCGTCGTGATGGACTTCGTCAAGCCGATCGCCGACGCGCGCGAGCTCGATTTGCTCAAGGATTCCGAGCTCAAGGTCTTCGGCATCGTCCAGTCGCTGCTGCCGAAAGAGCTGGGCATCTACCGCATGGGCCCGTACATGACGCACGGCGGCGCGGGCCACAAGGGGCCGGTGAAGATGTCCCAGCCGGACTTCGCCGGCTTCGTCGACCGCCTGCACGCGCGGTGGCGCGTCGTCATCCTCGCGCTCACCCCGCTGGTCAAGCTGACCGGCAACAGCCTGTTAGAGCTCGCCGACGCCGTCGCCCGCATGCGCAAGGACGGCCGAAAACTCATCCTCTGCGGCATCACGCCCGTGCAGTGGCAGGCCCTGGACAAGGCCGGCCTGCTCGACGACCTGGGCGAGGAAAACGTCTGCCCGGACCTGGAGTTCGCGGTGGCGCGGGCGGTGGAGGTACTCACACCGCGCGGCACAGTCGCCACGGCGGATCCGGTGGCATGATCCGCCCCATCTAGACACCGCATCTCGTCATCCTGAGGTACTCCGAAGGATCTAGCCGGCGCATACAGGCCCACTCCGGTCGCGCAACGCAGTGGCGGCGCGGCGTCTCAATTGCCAATCGGCAATCGGCAATTCCTCCCATCACCCATCCTTCGGCGTCGCCCCCAGCACGATGTCGAACCGCGCCGCCAGCTCGCCGATCTTCGACTCCTTCACCGGCGTGAAGTCGACCGTCACCGAGTCGCGCGCCTTCCCCTCCTTGATCCCCTTCCAGATCCCGTCGCGCTCGTTCCCCGCGTGGCCCTTTACGTACGCCTGCGTCGTCAGCACTTCCTTCCCCTTCACCTTCACCATCACGTGAATGTGCGGCGTGCGGCCCGGGTACGGGACCGGCTTGATCGTCCGGAAGTAGTACTCCCCGTTCGGCCCGGTCACGCACCGCCCGAAGCCCTGGAAGTTCGTGTCGCGCTGCTTGCGGGCCATGTCGCGCGTGTGAAGGTAGACGCCCTGCGCGTCGCACTGCCAGATCTCGACCGTCGCCGACCGCACCGCCTGCCCGTCGAGCCCGAGCACCCGGCCCGAGAAATGCGTGACCTCGCCCACCCCCGGCGTGATCTGCTCGTTCACGACCAGCAGGTCGTTGTCGGTGTCGAGCGGGAGCTTGTCGGGGTAGAACGGCCCCTCGGTCTGGGCCGGCGTCCGCGCGAGCTCGGCCGCGAACGCGCCGGGCGTGAAGAACCAGTGCGCCGTCGCCGCCGTCGCCCCGACGGCCGCGAACCGGGCCAAAAACCTCCGACGCGAGTGAGACCAGGCGTTCATGCGGTGGCTCCCATGGGAAAAGGGTGCGGGCGATTGTAACACGTCTGCGGTGCGCGGATATTCCACTGCCAAACCCACGGAGCAAGATCCGTGGGCTTTCGTGCGTGCATGGTCCGATGCGACCTCGCTTGGACATCCCCCCGCCCCTCCCCATAATCCCCCACCGGTGAGCGACCTCGACCCCACGCCCGCGACGATCCCGTTGTCCGCCGACCCGGACGGCCACGACCTCCCGCGCCCGCGCACGCTCCCCCCGCACGTCCTCCGCGCCGGCGCGGACGTCGCCCGCTTCTACTCC
>DATHXE010000919.1:0-9229 GCA_035459845.1 Tepidisphaeraceae bacterium
GAGGAACTTGAGCTCCTTCTGGATCAGGTAGCCGATCGCGCGGGGCTTGCCGGCCAGCGCCTGGGGGACGCCGAACGTGCTGCCGTGCTCGCGGTGGGCGGTGCCGAACGCGTCGTTGATGTAGACGTCGCCGAGCTTGGCCAGGGACTTGGCGAAGTTCGGGTCGTTCTTCTCTTCCTCGGGGTGGAAGCGGACGTTCTCGAGCATCAGGACTTCGCCGTCCTTCAGGTCGGCGGCGAGCTTCTCGACCTCGGGCCCGATCGAGTCGGGCGCGAACTTGACGGTCGTCCCGAGCAGCTCGCCCAGGCGCGTGGCGGTCGGCTGGAGCGAGAACTTGGCCTCGGGGCCCTTCTTCGGGCGGCCCAGGTGCGACATGAGGATCAGCCGGCCGCCGCGGGAGACGACCTCTTTGATCGTCGGCAGCGCCTGGGCGATCCGGCGGTCGTCGGTGATCCGGCCGTCCTCGACGGGCACGTTGAAATCGACGCGCATCAGCACGCGCTTGCCCTTCACGTCCACGTCCTTGACCGTCTTCTTCGTCGCCATGTTCGGGCTCCTTCTGAGTTATTTTTGAGTGGAGGGTCGATGCTACGGAGGGCGCGGGCGGAGTCAATGGCGCGTAGGGTGGGCTCTGCCCACCATTTGGAAATGGGCATCGAATGTCTTTCGCGCGAGCGGTGGGCGAAGCCCACCCTACAGGTCCCGCAGGAACTGCTCGATCGCCAGCGTCACGAGCTGCGGTTGTTCCATGGGCGACATGTGCCCGGCGACGGGGACGGTGCGATGGACGGCGCGGGGAATGCGCTCGTGGAGGGTGGCCATGACGTCGGGCGGGGTGATCGCGTCGAGCTCGCCGCCCAGGACCAGGGTGGGGACGTCGATCGCGCCCAGGGAGTCGACGTAATCCGGGCGGTCGCGCATGCCGGCCAGGGCGTGGGCGATCGTGTCGGGGTCGGTCGACTCCATCATCGCCTCGAGGTCGCGCACCAGCTGTGGGCGGGCGCTGGCGGCCGACTCGGGGATGAGCTTGGCGAGCATGGCCTGGGCGATGGCGGCGGCGCCCTTCCGGCGCGCGATGTCGATCATGCGGTCGCGGGTCTCCTTGGCCTCGGCGGTGTCGGCCTGGGCCTTGGTATCGACGAGCATCAGGCCGCGGAGCGTTTGCGGGTAGGCGAGAGCGTACGCGAGGGCAACGTACCCGCCCATTGAGAGGCCGCCGAGGACGAATTTGCCGAGCTTGAGATGCTGCGCGAGGGCGTGGACGTCGTCGGCGAGTTGGGCGATCGTAAACGGCCCGGTCGGATTGGTCGAGTGGCCGAACCCGCGAAAGTCCGGGGCGATCAGTCGGTAGTGCCCGGCGAGCGCATCCACCTGGGCGTCCCACATGGCGTGGTTGAGCGGGAAACCGTGGAGCAGGACGACGACGGGGCCGGCGCCCTTATCGCGGTAGTGAAGGGTCGCGCCGTTGATCGGGGCGGTGGGCATGGGCGGATTATTCCGCGCGGGGTGGGGTAGGGGCAATGGGCGGCGGAAAGGATGAAGGCGGAAGGATGAAGGATGAAAAGAAAGCTCAGCGACTTGTCGCGGGACGGAGGCGAGCTGCGCCCGATTCCCAAATGGTGTCGCGGGACGAATGGATCGTGCAAGGCAGACAAGAATGTCTGCCCCACTGGATGGGCGTCCTACCCCACCCTCGCCGCGATCATCGTCACGTCGTCCGCCGGCTTGGTCATGCCGACGAACTTGCGCAGGTCCCAGAGGACCTGATCCGCCACGGTCGCCGCGCCGCCGGAGCGGTCGGCGGACTTGAACGAGTCGACCAGGCGCTGGCGGCCGAACCGCTTGCCCTCGAAGTTCACGCCGTCGAGCAGGCCGTCGGTGTAGAGCAGGAGCGTGTCATCCGGCTTGAGGTCGATGATCGACTGGGCGTAGGGCTCGTCGGGGTTGACGCCCAGGACCATGTTGTCAGAGCCGAGCTCGATGATCGTGTCGTTGCGCAGGAGCAGGCCGGGCGGGTGGCCGGCGTTGCAATAGGTGAGGCGGCGGTTGCGCCCGTCGAACACGCCGTAGAAGAGCGTGACGAACTCCTCGGTGCGCGTGTCGCGGTAAAGCATCTGGTTGACGCGCCGGATCACCTCGTAGAGGTAGTAGACGTTGTCGACGTGGGCCCGGAGCGCGGCCCGGACGCTCGCCATGATCAGCGACGCCGGCACGCCCTTGCCCGACACGTCGGCGACGACCAGGCCGACGTTGTTGTCCGGGAGCTCGATGATGTCGTAGAAGTCGCCGCCCAGCGTGTAGCACGGGACGTAGCACGCCGAGAGGTCGAGGCCGGGGATCTTCGGCGGGGTCTGCGGGATCATCCGCTGCTGGACCGTCGCGGCCATCTGCACCTGTTGCTCCAGCGCCTCGGCCTCGAGCGTCTCGGCGAGCAGGCGGGCGTTCTCGATGGCGGCCGCGGCTTGCGCGGCGACGGCCTTGAGCAAATCGATCTCGAGCTGAGTGAAGACGCGCTCCTCGGCCGTGTACACGCGGAGCACGCCGATCGGCTTGCCCTTGTACCGCATGCCGGCCGAAACCATGGACACGTGCCCCTCGCGCGCCGATTCGGTCGGGAACTGCACGCGGGGGTCGGTGCGCATGTCCTTGACGTACTCGTACCCGCGCGGGCTGAGCGCGACGCGGTCGATCTCGGCCTTGGAGAAGCGGATCGCGCCCTTGGCGAGATATTCCTTCGACAAATTGTGGACGGCGCGGATGACCAACTCGTCCCGCTCGACGTCGATCAGGCGGATCGAGCTGGCCTTGCACCCCATGACGTCGCACACGACCTCGGTCGTCCGCTGGAGCACGCGGTTCACATCCCGCGCCTCGGCGAGCATCATCGTCACGTTGTAGACGGCCGTCAGCTCGTTGATCCGCTGGCGGAGTTGGAACTCCTGGAAGCAGAGCCGCGCGATCGCGTTGGCGAGCAGGAACAAAAACTGGATCGCCGCCGGGCGCGATTGGCGGGCGCGCATGAGCTGCGTGGCGAGCGTGCGGAGTTGCTTGGGCTCAAGCCCGAGCTTGGTCGCCAGCGAGGTGAGCTTGGCCTCGTCGATGCCGGCCAGGGCGGTATTGGCCGTCATGCGGATCGTGCCCAGGCGCTGGTTATTGACGATGATCGGAGCGACGTACTCCCCGCCCTCGCGCTGGGGGCCCTCGGCGGCGGGCTGGGCCTCGACCGCCAGCGCCTCTTCTTCGGCCGCGAGCGCCTTCTGGCGGCGCAGGAACTCCTTGGTCGGCGTCGGCTGGGTGACCAGTTGGCCTTCGGCGTCGGTGATCGTGGCCTTGACGTTGGCGACGGCCGCGAACGAGTCCTGGATTTCCTGGAGCGTGGCCAGGTCGAGGAAGTCGGTCAGGCGAAGATTGTCGGAGTCGAACTCGGCCATCCGGGGTGTAACAGCGGTAACGCGCGGGTCAGGGATCGCGGGCGGGACTCGCCCGGGTCCTCGGGCTCGGGCGTCCGCCACGGGCAGCGGGGTCGGGGGCATTCCCGGAAGGACGGCGCGGGGCGGTACCAATTCCACCCAGCCGACCGGATCGAACGAATTTGATCGGGCTGCCCGGAGCCGCGGGCTATTGTAGACCGGCCGCCAACGGGTTCAACCGCGGATGCGGGAACGTCTGAATTTAACTGGAGTTGCGAGCGGAATTATTCGGTCGGGAGGCAGGAATAGCTGCGGATTTCGGAAGGCGCGGGGAGGGCGAGGTTCCGTCCGAGCCGTTTCCGAGATACGCGCGGGGTGCCGCAGCGGCTCGGGCGGAGCCTCGCCCGCCCGATCCGGGTCAATCGTCCAGCGGCTTGAGGCGCTTGTGGATCTTGTTGGACGACCGCCGGCCGAAGGGCCAGACCGCGCGGAGCCAGCGGCCGACGCGGGCGCGGACCTTGAGCAGACGCACCCGGAACTCCAGTTTCTGGAGCGAGGCGTCGGCGGGCTCGATCGCCAGCGCCCGGCGAAGGGTGGACAGGGCGCGGTCGAAGCGGCGCTGGCGCTCGTAGGCCAGCGCGAGATTGAAGAGCGCCTGGACGTGCTTGGGGTCGACCTTGAGGGCCTTGTCGCAGGCCTCCATGCCCTCGTCGTAGCGCCCGCGCATGAACAGGGCGACGGCGAGGTTCTGCCAGGCGTCGGCGTTCTGCGGCTCGAGCTGCGTGAGGCGCTTGAGGCTGGCGACGGCGGCGCGCGTCTCGCCCGTGTCCATCAGCAGGTTGGCCAGGTCCAGAAGCACGCCCGGCTCCTCGGGGCGGAGCAGGAGCTCTTTCCGCAGGTGCTCGCGGGCGGCATCCCGCTCGTTGCGGCGGTGGTGGATCCGGCCCAGCGACAGGTGGGCGCCGGGGTACGTCGGGTCGAGGACGAGCACCTTCGAAAGTGCGGCGACGGCCTCGTCGAGCTTGCCCGCCTCTTCGAGCCACCGGCCGTGGCAGTAGTAGCCCGACGGCTGGTCGGGCGCGAGCTCGATCGCGCGGCGGAACTTCTCGCCGGCCTCGTCGTGCCGCTCCATCTCCAAAAGCAAGTCGCCCAGGTCCAGAAGCGTGTCGGTGTCGCCGGGGTTGCGGCGGAGCTCCATCAAAAAGTGCTGCCGCGCCTTTTCGAGCTCGCCCTTGGCCCAGTGGGCCTCGGCCAGGCGGAAGTGCACGTCGGGGTGCTCGTCGTCGAGGTCGAGCGTCTTCTGCCAGCAGTAGATCGCGCGGTCCTGCAGCCCGCGGACGTGCAGGCTGGCGCCCATCGCGTAGAAGCAGTCGGGGCACTGCTCCTTGTACAGGCGGGCGAGGTAGAACATCTCCTCGGCCTTCTCGTGCTGGCCGAGCTCGGCGTAGGCCTCGATGCGGTGGCAGTACGCGGGCTCGAACGTCGGGTCGATCTTCTCGATCTTCTCGAACGTGCCCACGGCGTCCTGGGCGCGGCCGACCCTCAGAAGGTCCTGCCCCAAGTGGCACAGGGCCTCGACGTTGTCCGGCTCGAGTTGCAGGACCTGCTCGTACGCCTCGGCGGCCTCGGCGAACCGCTCCATCTCGTCGAGCGTCAGGCCGATGTTGAAGTGCCACGGGGCGTTGTACGGGTTGATGGCGACGGCGGCGCGCAACAGGGCCAGGGCCTCGGGCCACTTCTGCTGCTCGAAGAGCTCCTGGGCCCGTTCGACTTGATGCTCGGCGTCAAACCAGTCGTTCATACGGCCATCCGTGCCGGCGGCCCGGCGCCATCGCGCGCCCGGCCTCACACTCGCGATGATCAATTTAATCCCGTCGGCGGCAATTCGGCAAGCCGGGCCGCTCCGAGTTCCGCGACAGAATCGGGCGCTGTGAGTTAGACGTCGGAGACGGAACGCGGGTTCCGACCGTCCCGCCCCTGATAGCCGAGGGCGGCAGCCCACGGTCGCGTCGGATACCTCGCGCCCCGCCCGAAGCACTCGGTTTTGACCCGCACGCAAAAATGTCGCGGATCCCGCGCGCAACGCTTTGCCGCGTTTGGCGGATAAGGTAAGTTTGGGGCGGCGGCGGAACGGTCACGGCGGATCGCGCGCGGCGACGAGCGGTGATCGCGCCGCGGCGATCGTCCCGCCGCGGAGCGCGGTGGACGGACTAGAATCGGCACGCGGGTGCGGCGAGGTCGGTGGGTGAGACGGGCTACGCTCTCGGATCATTCCCACATCTCCCGGCCACGCGTTGGCGATCGGCCCTGAAGCGGACATGACCAACGGCGCGCGGCCCCTCCCCGGGCCTGCGCGGGGCGCGGACGGCCGTTTGGGCCGGGGCGCCGATTCGAAACCGGGCGAGCACGTGACCTCACGACGATGGTTGAACCTGGCCCTGAGCACCGCCGCAATGGCGGCGGTGCCGATGGTTCCCACGGTCGCGCGCGCCCAGCCCGCCCCGGTCGCTAACGGCGAGTCGCCCGCCGACATCGCGCGGCGCGAGGTCGAAGAGCAGCGGCAGATCCTGCTGGGCGACGGGGGCACGGACCAGCGCACCCGCGACGAGGCCGCCCGCCGGTTGCTGCAGGCCGGGCGAGTCGACCTGCTGACGACGGCACTCAACGACCCGCGGAACCCGCCGCAGATCGCGGCCGCCCGTGCCGTCGCCGACACCGAGTTCCCCCCGCCCGCCCTCGTCCGCCCGCTGATCGGGCTCCTGCCGACCAGGAACGAGCGGACGACCGAGCACGTCGAGGCGGTGACGCAGGCGCTGGTCAACTACAAGGACGACCCGCTCGCGCTCGAGGCCGTGTACGCGGTCCCGCTCAACGCGCTCGCCCCGCCCCCGCAGCGCGCCAAGGCCGTCGCCGCGCTCGGGCGGCTGAACGACAAGCGGACGGCCAGCAAGTTGATCGACCTGCTCCGGAGCAGCGACCTGCAGATCGTCGCCGACACCGCCGCCGACGCCCTGATCGAGATGACCGGGCGGGCCGAGTTCGGGAACGACGTGTCGCAGTGGGTCGCGTGGTGGCGGCAGCAGGCGGGCAAGGCCGACGCGGTCTTCCGCGACGAGCGCCTGCGCGAGCGGTTCGGGGAACTCCGGCTGATCGCCCGCGAGGCCGCGGCGGCCGGGGCGGCGATCGAGCGCGCCACGATCGACGCGATCCGCCTGATCCCCGCCGACGACCGCGACAAGCGCGACGGGTACCTGCTCGGCCGCCTCCGCGACCAGTCCCCGATCGCCCGGACGGCGGGCGCGGGCGTCGTGATCACGCTCAAGAGCGCGGGCGAACCCGTCGGGCCGCCGGTGCTCGAGCAACTCCGGCTGATGGTCGGCGACTCCAGCCGCGACGTCCGCCTGCGCGTCGCCCAGGCGCTGCGCAACATCAACGACCCCGGGGCCGTGCGGCCGATCCTCGCCCAGCTCCAGCGCGAGCGCGACCCGCAGGTAAAGGCCGGGCTGATCGAGGCGATCGCGCCGACCAACGACGTGTCGGTCGTGCCGGAGTTGATCCGCCTGGTCGGCGACCCGGGGACGCCGTACCGCGTGGTCGAATCGGCGGCCGCGGCGCTCGCGTCGCTCGGGCGGGAGGTGGCCAAGAACGACGCGCAGACGCGGCAGGTTGCCGACGTGCTCGCCGACGCGCTGCGGCGGACCGCCGGCGAGCGGGCCCCCCGCCTGCGCGAGCGCGTCGTCGAGGCGATGATCGCGCTCCACGACCCGCGGCTGATCGACACCCTCCAGCGCATCCCCCGCGACGCCGAGCGCAACACCCCGGCGATGCGGATCAACGCGATCAAGGCACTGGCCGAAATGCCCGCCGGGCCCCTGCAACGTCCGGGGATCGCCGCCACGATCGCGTCCACGCTCGAGGCCGACCGCGACCCGGGCGTCAAACTCGAGGCCGCCAAAGCCTTGGGCGCCGTGGGCGAGCCCGAAAACGCGGCCCAGCTGGTCGCCGCAATGAAGAACGAGACCGATCCCGGCATCAAGGAGGCCGCCTGGCGCAGCCTCGTCGCCCTCTTCCCCCGGTTCGACTGGGAGGCCCTCAGACTTTTGGCCGACCGCGATCTCAGTGACGACCCCGAGAAAAATCTGACCGCTAAGCTCGTCGTCAACGATAAGCTGATCGCGATCGGGGCCGCCCAAGCGACCACGCTCGCGGGAATCCAGGAGGAGGTCGGCACGCTCTATGTCCGCGTCGGCCAGCCGGAA
Source organism: Tepidisphaeraceae bacterium (assembly GCA_035459845.1). Taxonomy (GTDB): domain Bacteria; phylum Planctomycetota; class Phycisphaerae; order Tepidisphaerales; family Tepidisphaeraceae; genus DASPKW01. The sequence continues at coordinate 7,670 of DATHXE010000919.1, forward strand.
AAGGCGATCCCGTTCCTGCTCGCCGCACTCAACTTCAACGACCGCCTTCCGGGCGGCAAGGTCGAGGCGATTCAGGAACGGACGTATGGCGCATACGCCGGCGCCGAGAAGTACGCCGACGTGATCGACTTTGCCAACGGGCGGATCGCGAAGAATCCGGCCAATGAAGAGACGATGGCCCGTCTGACCCTTCGCCACCTCGAACAGCTGCGCGACAAGGCCGACTGGCAGCGCGGGGCCGACTTCTTCAAGGAGACGAAGCGGCTCAACCTCCGTCCCAACGTCGGCCACTACCCCCAGTCGATCGCCAAGCTCGGGGGCGAGATCACGTCGAAGATCATGCCGTACTTACACAGGCTGTTCGCGCCGCTCGGGCGCGAAATGTACGCGGCGGACGGGCTCCGTGCGCCGGAGATTCGGCGCGAGGGTCTCGCGTAGGAGATCTCGAATCCGCCCTGCCACGCTTTGGGGTGACCGCCCGGGGAGTGACGGTCCGATTCTCGCTTCGCGACCCCCCCGCTAAAGCGGTCTCACCGATCCGGTCGCCCCCGGGTTCAAAGCCCGACGAACTCCACCTCGCGGGCCCGCTGCCCCACGAACCGGATCGCGATCGCCTTCTGGTCGCGCTGGTCGAACGGGTAGTACCACGTCGTCGCGTCCATGTACGTCGGCGGCCGGCCGGGCTTGCCGGCCGCCACCCCGAACCCCACGCTCGCCGTCGGCGGCACGCCCAGCACCTTGGCGATCTGCGCCCGCGACCGCCCGACGATCGCCAGCCGCAACTCGGCGAACGGCTCGCCCCCGCCCGTGCGGAGCGCGACGTCGGCGGCGAAGCGCCCGCCCGTGCGCGCGCCTCTTGCGGGCCCCAGCACGCTCGTGACCAGGCCGTCTATCAACCCGGCCGTCCAGAAGATCGCCCGCGCGACTGCGTTCATCATGTCCGTTGACGTCACCATAGCGCTTGCGTCCTTTCGCGCCCCATAATTCCGCGGCCGGTCACCGCCCGCAAACTATCGACCGGGCTTTTCACCCGCCAGCACAAACCGGTGACCGAAGTGCCGATAATACTGCACGTACGTCAAATCCGCCGCACCGGCGGCACCGAGTATTTCTCCCCGGGTGAAGGCCTGGCCGACACTTACGGCCGCGTCGTGCCGCACCATCGCCGGCGACAGGCACGTCAGCACCTTCACCCACGCGTAGGCCCGATAACTGCGGAGCAGGTCGGCAACGATGACCCCCCGCCCGGCCACCCGGTCCATCTCGCGCAGCACCGCGACGATCTCGGGCGGGTCCAGGTGGTGCAGGAACATGTTGGTGATCGCGTAGTCGACCGCACCGTTTTCGAACGGCAATCGAAACGCGTCCGCGCGCACGAGACGAACGCGCGCAACGGGCCCGGTCCCCTCTTGTAGCCGCCCCGCTTGCGGGGCGCGTCCCGAGGCGCTCGTCGCCCCCCGAACTTCAGATCGCGCCACGGCGATCGTCTCCGCGTGGAAATCGACCCCCGTCACACGCACGTCGAACCCGGCCTCACTCCCCCACCGCGCGATCGCCAGC